>NZ_CP073653.1:12500-312500 GCF_018223745.1 Clostridium beijerinckii | reverse complement strand
GAAATACTTGAATTACTACAAAACGATGATATAAATGAAGAACTATTTAAAGCTGCTGATGAAGTACGTCAAAAATACTTAGGAGATTATGTTCATTTAAGAGGGCTCATAGAATTCACAAATATTTGCAAAAGAAATTGCCTTTATTGTGGTTTACGCAGAGACAATAAAAATCTTGAAAGATATAGATTAACTGAAGAAGAAATTCTAGACTTTGCTAAAAAGGCTGTTAGTTATGGCTATAAAACACTTGTGCTTCAAGGTGGAGAAGATGATTATTTTACTAAAGAAAGAATGACAAACATAGTAAAAGAGATAAAGAAATTAAACGTCGCTTTAACCTTAAGCTTAGGTGAAAAAACTTATGAGGAATATAAAGCATTTAAAGAAGCTGGAGCTGATAGATATTTAATAAGAATTGAAACTACTGATAAGAAACTTTATGAAGATATGGATCCTAACATGAGTTTCGAGGAAAGATTGAATTGTTTAAAGAATTTAAGAGACTTAGGATATGAAGTTGGAAGTGGCATTCTTGTTGGTCTACCAAATCAAACATTAGAATCTATCGCTAGTGATATACTTTTCTTTAAAGAAATTAATGCAGATATGATTGGTATAGGTCCATTTATACCAAATGAAGATACACCTTTAAAGGATGCTCAAGGTGGAAATCTTACTTTAGCATTAAAGGTCATGGCTTTAACTAGATTAATACTTCCTGATATAAATATTCCTGCAACAACTGCAATGGAATCTTTAACTCCAAACGGAAGAATAGTTGCACTTCAAAGCGGTGCTAATGTTGTAATGCCTAACGTTACTGAAGGTGAATATAGAAAGCTTTATGCATTATATCCAGGTAAAATATGTACAGGCGATACACCTGCACACTGCAGAGGATGCATAACTGGTAAGGTAACTGGAATAGGCAGAATAATTTCAGATGGTTATGGATTTAGAGGAAATCAAAACACTAGTGCCTATAATAATTAAAAAATATTAGTAATAATAAGTTAAATCATAGTATTAAGTAAAATATACCATACAGGATAGATAATATAATCCTATATGGTATATTTTTATGAATTGCTATGATTTAATTTCTATATATATGTCTTTTATTTAAATTTGTTCTATAATTTATTACTATCTATTTTAAGTCCATAAGTTAAAGTTAATCTTAAGATGTCAATCAGCTTTCGATTTAATGACCTATCTAATTAAAATTATTATCTACTTCTTACTTCCCGAATCCCAATTTTTATAATAAACAAAATCCTTATCAAATAGTTTTAGAGGAATTTTAAATTCAGGGATTCCAAATACATATGGCGCTATATCATACAGCTGGTAGTATATTACTAGGTTATCGTCTCTTATATAAAAACTTTGATTTTCACTAATGCCCTTAAATACATTACCTGAATCAAAATAATTTTCTGGATTCTCTTTTATTTGATTTTCTATTTCTTTATTTATTATGTCAGAATAATTATATCCTTCACTGAATAATTCCTTTAAAGTTAGCAGCGCTTCTTTCTTCTTATCTATTGTATATGAAGTCCTTGTTGTCATACCATGAGCTCCACCAAGAAACTCATAATAGTCATTATATAGGCTAAGAATTTGATTATTATCTTCTGAGGTTGTATATCTTGAATAAATTTCATATGGAAATCTTGGGGTTTCTTGTCCCTTTTCTCCGAAGTATTCTTTCGCTGTTTTTTCAGACTCCTCAGCTCTTGGCAAAATATCTTGATTAATTACATTATTTATCAAATTTATTCTTTTTTCATCATTTTCACCTACTAATTGAGGCATATTTATGTCTAATTTTAAGTAATTTAGATTTTTAGTTATAGATTTATCCACAATTTTAATTTTGCTTTCACTTTGCATTTTATTAGTTATAAACATTTCCTGTGGACAAGCAGTGGATAACATTGAACTTACTATTAATAGCCCTGTTATATTAGCTATAATACCCATTTTAGCGCCTCCCTGATTTATGCATTTTGCGACATAATATATTTTATATCCACAAAACCAACATGTAAAATTATGTATGTTAACAGCTTTATAACATTTTATCCACAAGCGAATGTGGATAATGTTAGTAAGTTGTACTATTTTTATATTATGCTACTTTTTTCAATAAGTTATTCCGCTCAAACTATATAAAAATAAATTTTTTATATAATATCTTGCACTAATAAATTTACATTTAAACCCCTGGTAATCTAAGGACTCAATTAAGGCTGAGATTTAGAATTTTAATTAGAATATATATCACAAATGACTTATATTAGGTCTTGTAGTTTTTCTTTAAGTTTAGGGTATAATTATAAAAGAAAATTATATTTGTTTTAATTACAAGGAGGTGAATAATAACAACATGTTAAAAGGAACTTTACCACCAAGAAACATTTCTTACAAAAGATTTTTCAAAAATAAAACTTCCTTAAGTATTTTGATATTTAGCTTATTGTTTGTAATGTTTTCTATTTACCTAATACTACATAATATATCTTATAAAAATTCTATAGCTTCTAATCATAGTTCTGATAATACAAGTATTGATGAAAATCATGTTGAATCTAAAAATGGATTAGAAAAGGATCCTTCCAACATAGAACAAAACACAATTCAAAACGAAAGATCCTTTAATGGCTCAAACTTAATTACTGACAATAGAGGAGTTCCCGTATTATATTACCATTCCGTGAGAGAAACAGCTGAAAATGAGGTTACAATAACTCCAGAAAATCTTCGGATGCAGCTTGAGTACATAAAAAATCAGGGTTATATAACATTAACTTTAGATGAACTAAAAAACTACTTATTAAACAATTCTCCAATTCCTGAGAAGAGCATAGTTATTACTTTTGATGATGGCTATATGGATAATTACTACAATGCTTTTCCAATTTTGAAAAATCTAAATATGGTAGCAACAATATTTTGTATAACATCAGATCTAGATGGTTCCTATTATTTATCAAAAGAGGCTATAAAAGAAATGTCTGATTACGGAATAGATATAGAAAGCCATACTGTTAGCCATCCCAAACTTAATCAACTTCCATATGATAAGCAATTAAATGAATTGAAGGAATCAAAAGAAACTTTGGAATCAATAACAGGAAAAAAAATTGAAGCTATTGCCTATCCATTCGGAGATTTTAATGATGATAGTGTTACCGCAGCTAAAAATTCAGGTTATACGTTAGCATTTACTACTAAGAGAGGACTCTCAGATAGAGATGATAATATTCTTAAACTTGATAGAATTTATATTAGCTCAAAATATGATATGAATACTTTTAAGGAAGTTTTAGCACAAACTAAAAAATAACTCTTAAATAAAGAGTTATTTTTTTTCTTCCTTGCTATCTTCAGTTGAGTATTTAGGTAGTTTTTGTTGATTTCCTGCATTATTTATAGCTATAGGTATATTATGTTCGTATATAAATTTATTTGTTTTAGTAAGCTCTCCATATTTTAAAGCTTGTCCATTAATTGTTATTAATGTTTTCCTACTTAAATCTAACATTTCATTATCCAATGCGTATTCAAATATCTCCGATATAGCATCATCAACATCCTTGTTCAAAACATCAATATTTCCTATAAGTTCTTTTCCTTTATCTGTAGGCGAATAGGCATATATAACTTTGTGAAACTTATTAATATGAATCTTTATATTAGAAGTTGTTTCTATAACTATTATGCTTTGTGTTGTCCTATATTCAATAGTTATACCACTACCAATCAATATTAAAATAAATAGTAATATTGATATATGTATTTTGTACCCCCTAATCCCTTTCTTTTCTTTTCCTTCACATACATCTCCAACCTTTGATCTATTAGAAGTCTTTATCTTTAAAAATTCTCCTTTTGAAGTTAATATATATGCTGAACTTTTAAAAGCTTTTATTACTATCCCTTTATATAGTTGTTGATTTTTACTTGAAATGCTTGCAACTTGATTATCTTCTTTTAATTTTATTCTTAGATAATCTTGAATAAATTTATAATTTGAATTAGTTATTATAATGCAATAAGCTATTATGTAGTCCCTAAGTTTATTTATAATCTCAGATTTTATCCTAGTTAACTTACTTATTTTAGCTATAGGTAAAGCTCTTTTTTCATTGATTATTCTTAGTAAATCCTCATCACTAGCTATATAATAAGCTATATTTAAAGCTATATTTCTGTCAGCTTCTTTAATCGGAAAGTTTACTAAATCTTTAAGTAAAACATTATATGAGCTTAATTCATTTATAAATAAAGATATCTGTTTTTTTCTAATATCCTCCGCAGTATCTCCTATTAAGAACATTGACGGCATGGATGAAAATACATATTTGTCTTTACTAAAGCCCAAATTCTCCATAAAATTAACACCTCTTTAAAATATTAACCCTTTGTATAAGTTCTTCATACTATGATATTATAGCATATAAAGCTGTTTATCTATAAAATTTTCTTTATCTAAATTTAATTTAAAAGCAATATTTTGGAGATTATTAATGAGAGGAAAAATTATATATGTAGATTTTGTAAAAAGACGTAGAATAACCTTTATACATTTTCATATAAATAGATTTATTTCTTGGTTTAACATTAAATTTTATATTAAAACCAAGACAAGTTCTTTAAATAACATGTCCACAAATAAGCGTAGACGTATTTTAAATTAGTATAATTATTTATATAAAAAGCCTCATAATATGTTAAAATAATAAAATAATAAAACACATAATGAGGTGATTATATGAGAATTGGATTAGGATATGATGTTCATAGATTAGTTGAAAATAGAAAATTAATTTTAGGGGGAGTAGAAATTCCATATGAGAAGGGGCTACTAGGTCATTCCGATGCGGATGTTCTTATCCACGCTATAATAGACTCTTTATTGGGCGCTTGTGCTCTTGGGGATATAGGAAAACATTTCCCTGATACAGACAATAGATTTAGTGGCATATCTAGTATCATACTTCTTGAAGAAACAGGTAAATTGCTTCTTAAGTCCGGCTATGCCATAAACAACATAGACGCTACAATAATAGCTCAAAAACCAAAAATGCTGCCTCATATTGAGAATATGAGAAAGAACATTTCAATTGCTCTGAATATAGATATTAATAAAATAAATATTAAGGCTACTACTGAAGAAGGCCTTGGCTTTACTGGTGAGATGCTTGGAATTTCTTCTCAAAGCATATCTTCTGTTGAAAGTATAAACTTTTAGAAATGCACTATCTATTCAAAGTTTATAGGGATTTATAATTAAAAAGGAGCTATAATTAGCAGATTGAACTCTGCTAATTATAGCTCCTTAGATTATTTATTAATCTGCTAAAATACTTCACTTAATTTCTTTAGTAGAATCTCTCTGAATACTTCCCCTTTATTAGGATCACTTATTGCATTTTTGCAGATATCTTCCCACTCATTAATAGACATTCCTATTCTATTTTCTAATTCTTCCTTTGTATTTGTTAATAACGAAGAGGAAATTACAAATTCTCCAAGCTCCTCTGGAGTCTTGAAAATTTTTATATATAAAAATTCTGTGTTATCCCCCATCCACTTCTTGTTAAACTCTACTGGGAATTTATCTAACCTAGCTTGAGCCTTTTCAGATGGAAGATGCCATAAACTACTTAAGAAATCATAGTCTCTCCTCATATTACTTGCAACTTCTTTGTCTATTTTCTTTAGTTTTTCTCCATCACGAATGATCTTATCAACAGTTAAATGTGGAATTCTAGTAATTAATTTTTCTTTTCCATATATCCACTTATAAAAAGCTTCCTGCAAGAACGAATACTGAAGATACCCAATCAAACACTTTCTATTAGGGAAATACCCCCATATATTGTTTATACCATTATTGTTTCCGAATATAAGGGTATGAAAATAAATACTTCTTTCTGTTGGTGGTTTCTGCATAAACATATGTCCTCTTATTGTCTTATTCTTGCTGATAACGTTTTCCCAATAATTAAATGAATTATAAACTTCCCACACTTTACTCACCTTCCCAACTAATATTTTATAAAATATATTATTAATAGTTATCTTTTGTTTTCTAATTATATTATAACTCATTTATCTCATAATTGTTTATTCTTGGATAAATTTGTTTAATATATACATATTAATATATTATCCCCATTTTATTATTTTATTACAAAATTTTAGACTTTTATTATAGATATTCAAATTGATATTTCTTATTTATTACTTTATAATATTAAATGTCAAGTTATTTACAGTTATCATATTATTATATTAAGAATTCTATTATTTTTTTAATTTAAATAAATTTTAATAATTAATATATTTTTATATAGGGTAGATTCTAAGGAGGATTAAAAATTGTCTTTATGTGAAATATGTAATGCCGAAGCTGATATACATCATATTGTTCACAGAAGTGAAGGTGGCTTTGATATAGAACTAAATTATAAATATTTATGTCCTTCCCATCATAGAGGAAAATATGGTCCCCACCAATCCAAAGAAGTTGATTATAGATATAAGTTAGATCTTCAAAATAAATTATATGATATGCTAAAAAAAGATTATTATTCTTTTAAGGAGCTAGCATTAGAATTAAATATACCAAGAAACACTCTTAAAAGAATTACAAGAAATTTAAAGCTTTATAAAGAAGGTTATAAAAAATCAGAAGTAATATTTAAAATAATGGGTGAAAAATTTTACTCTGAAGAAATGATTGTCAACTTAACTTTAGACAAATTAATTGAAGACAATTATTAACTTATTATGTTATATAATTAAATTTATCTTAGTAACCATGTGTAAATTAAAATAACAAATATCTAAAACAAATTTTTGTTTTAGATATTTGTTATTTTAATTTAATCTTTATATTCTTACTGGAGCGGAAAACGGGGCTCGAACCCGCAACGTCCACCTTGGGAAGGTGACACTCTACCATTGAGTCATTCCCGCTTATTGGTGCAGATGAAGGGAGTCGAACCCTTACACCAAAAGGCGCTAGATCCTAAGTCTAGTGCGTCTGCCAATTCCGCCACATCTGCATACCAATATTATACATCTATTAAATATATTAAATCAATATTAAATTTTATACATTTATTACAAATTTTTAGATATATTTATATAAGAAACTATGATATATTATATCTTCCTAAATCATCCTCCGAGCATTCTCCCTCATCTTTTTGCTTAATATATTCTTTAATTTCTGTTATCTTCGAACATCCCCATCCAAAATCTTTAGTTGATGTATCTACTTCCAACTTTTCCAGCGGAGATACACTTAAATCAACAAAGTGTTCTGCCAGTGATAAATCCAGATCACTTGTCTCATAATTACTAAATTCCAAATTAATTTCTTCCTCCGGTAATATTGATAATTCCTTTAATTCTTTTTCCAAATCAAGATCTAGATTTCTTTCATATTGATTAATATCTCTTGAGTCTTCAAACTTATTTAATAAATTCGTTTTTTCTAAACTCTTATTCTTAGTGTCTAACTCTCCGCCCCCACTAGAATATGATTTTTCTTCATATGGATTATTTGCTTTTGAATTTTGTTCAGATATGTCGGTATCTTTTGTCAAATCCTCTTCTTTGATTTTAAATTGATTAACTTTTTGCAGCAAATCATCTGCTCTATCTAGTAAAATATCAGAACTGCTGTTAACTTTCTCTGCAAGTCGTGCAAGCTGAACTGAGGAATTCGTTACTTGTTCCAAGGAATTCGATGTCTCTGTTATTTCTCCTGATAACTCATATACAGTTTCAACTATTAAATCTTTGCTGTGATTAATATTATTAAACACACTATCTATATTAGATACTTTAGGCGCTATTTCTTTAACTAGCAGTGCTATTTCTGAAAATGAACTTGATGCATTATAAATCATTTCCTTCTGCTCATGCAACTCACTCTCCATATTTTTAGACTCTTCTACAAGTTTATTTATTATATTTATAAGTCTATTTATTATCTTATAAATATTCTGTGCAGACTCCTTACTTTTGTCTGAAAGCTTTTTCACTTCTAATGCTATTACGCTAAACCCTCGTCCTGCATCACCTGCGCTAGCTGCTTCAATAGCTGCATTAAGTGCTAGAAGATTTATTTGTTCAGATATTCCATTGATAATATTCGTAATTCCATTAACATTTTTCATATCACCTTGTATATACTCTATGCTGATTAAAAACTTTTCGAAACTATCATTAACACTTATAATTCCACCGTTTAATTCTTCTATGTCTTTAGTCCCTTTTAAAGCTTTGTCATTTATTATTGCAATATCTTCATTAATTGAATGAACATTATTCTTAACTTCAGTTATATCTTCACCAAAGTTTTCAAGCTTAGTGCTTATCTGTACAAAGTCATGACTTTGTTTATTAGTATTATTAGAAACCTCTCCTATGGATGCTGATATTTCCTCTGTAAGAATTGATAGTTCTTCTGCAATTTGATTTAATGATACAGAACCTTCTCTAACTATATTTGAATCCTCTCTTACTGCCTCTATCATTTTCCCTACTGATTCTTTAGCTTGACTTACACTTAGGCATATTTCACTTATTTCATCATTACCTTTAGTATATTTACCATCAACTTTAGTATAAAAATCACCTTTAGCAATACTATCTACATAATATTTTGCCCCAAGTAACCTGTTTACAACTATAATTGTAAAGCCTATTATAATAGTTAATATTAGTAACGTCATAATAACAGTCACTATAATATCAATGAAAGCTAAACTGTTTAATGCACTTAGCAGGTCTTTTTCTTCTACTGTGATTCCTATGGCAAGACCTGTTTTCCCTATCGGGCTATATGATATATATCTTTCTTTACCCTCATAAGTATATTTTCCTGTTCCAGATTGGGTCCCAATTGTCATACTTTTTCCTATGTTATTTAGATCTTGTAAATTTTCTTTATCAGAGGTCATATTAGTTATATTTTTATTCTCATTTACTAAGCTCTCATCTTCTGAAACTATAAAATTACCATTACTATCTACAATTAATAAATTTCCAGTTTTCAAAAAATTAGTTTCTTTGTTTAAAGAAGCAAAATCTTTGCAATCTTTTATCGAGGTAATAATTCCTATAATACTATTTGAAGAATCCTTGATAGGTACTGAATATGATATGACTTTTTTCTTTATGATTGGATCTATATATGGATTGGTTATTGAATCTTCACCATTTATTGATTTCATGAAACTTTGTGTTGTCTTTATTGATTTCTTATTTCCTAAAGTATCTATTGAATTTCCATCTTTATCACTTATACTCATTTCTAATTGTCCAACTGTTTTCAATGCTGGTTTAAGTATTTGAATTTTTTCTTCTATTTGTACATTCTTATCCGTTATTATCGGATTGCTTGCAATTACTTCAAGGTTCCTAATCTCACTTTTTATTTGATCATCCGCTCGTGATGCAGCAGTTTTCGTCATCTCTTCCATTACATTTAAGTTACTCTCTTTTAATGACTTACTTGCAAATCTATATCCTATTCCCGACAAAGCTATAAATGCAATTAATAACATTGGTATTAGGAACATAATAATTTTAACTTTTATACTTTTAATACTTCTATTCATCTTTACCTCCTGAAAAAAATACTAAATACAACCTAATATACATAAATTTTATTTGATTTTAATAAATTCTAGGTTAAAGCCTTATTATAATTTTGTTAAAATATCCAATATATTCTGAGATTCTTAATATCTTTTGTATTTTTTTTGTTAATTAGTTGACATCTAAAAATCATGTGCTTATAATTAAGAATATTAATATAATAAATAAACACGTTGATGAGGACAGTAAGCTAAAATCTTATTTTTCAGAGAGAGAATATGTTGGTGCGATTATTCTTATATAAATTTAGACTGAAAACCACCTCTGAGTGGCCCTAATAAAGCCCGTAATTATCACGTTACGATAAATTTAAGTGACCTATTCAACTGATTTTTTAAAAAGGTTTTTAATGTTTATTTTATTTGACCTATTTTAATCAGTTTCTTCTAGGTAATTAGAGTGGAACCACGGATATTACTTCGTCTCTATTTTTAGAGATGAGGTTTTTTTGTTTGCAAAAATGTATGATTTTAGTAATAACTTTTCTTAACGATATTATTATTAAAATTTAACAAGTCACAAAATCAAAATTTTCTTAAATCTGAAAGGAGTTTTAAAATGATAAAAGTAACTTTAAAAGACGGATCAATTAAAGAACTAGAAGCTGGTTTATCTATTTATGAAATTGCGAAATCAATTAGTGAAGGTTTAGCTAGAAATGCTTGCTGCGGCATAGTTAATGGAAAGGTTGAAGACCTTAGAAAAGAAATAAATGAAGATGTTGAATTAAGCATATGCACATTTGATTCTCAAGAAGGTAAAGATGCTCTAAGACATAGCATATCTCACGTTTTAGCTTATGCCGTAAAAAGATTATTCCCTGAAACAAAGTTAGCTATAGGACCTTCAATTGCAACTGGCTTCTACTATGATTTCGATAGAGAAATTGCATTCACTGCTGCAGACTTAGAAAAACTTGAAGCAGAAATGCAAAAAATAATTAAGGAAAATCCAGAAATATCTAGATTTGAGCTTCCAAGAAATGAAGCTTTAGAATTAATGAAGGATGAACCTTACAAAGTTGAATTAATAAACGATCTTCCTGAAAATGAAATAATCTCATTCTATAAAATGGGTGATTTCACAGACTTATGTGCTGGTCCTCATCTTATGTCACTAAAATCAGTTAAAGCAATTAAACTTACTAGAAGTGCTGGTGCTTACTGGAAGGGTAATGAAAAAAATAAGATGCTTACAAGAATCTATGGTACTGCATTCTTAAAGAAAGCAGACTTAGATGCTTTCCTAGAAGCTTTAGAAGAAGCTAAAAAGAGAGATCACAATAAGCTTGGTAGAGAGTTAAAGTTGTTTACAACTGATGAAAATGTAGGTCAAGGGCTTCCATTATTAATGCCTAAAGGAGCAAAAATAGTTCAACTTCTTCAAAGATGGGTTGAAGATGAAGAAGAAAAAAGAGGTTATCTTTTAACTAAGACTCCTCTTATGGCTAAGAGTGATTTATATAAGATTTCTGGTCACTGGGATCACTATAAAGATGGTATGTTTGTATTAGGTGATGAGGAAAAAGATGATGAAGTATTTGCTTTAAGACCAATGACTTGCCCATTCCAATATACAGTTTATAATGCTGAACAACACAGCTATAGAGATCTTCCAATCAGATACGGCGAAACTTCTACTTTATTTAGAAATGAAGCTTCAGGCGAAATGCATGGTCTTATAAGAGTTAGACAATTCACTTTAGCTGATGGTCACTTAATTGTTACACCTGAACAATTGGAAGAAGAATTTAAAGGTGTACTTGAATTAATTCAATATTTAATGGGAACTTTAGGAATTGCTGAAAAGATAACTTATAGATTCTCTAAATGGGATCCAAATAATACCGAAAAATACATCAATGATCCTGATGCTTGGAATAAAACTCAAGATACAATGAGAAATATCCTAGATCATTTAAATATCAATTATGTTGAAGCTGATGATGAAGCTGCTTTCTATGGTCCAAAACTTGATTTACAATTTAGAAATGTTCATGGTAAAGAAGATACTTTATTCACAGTTCAAATTGACTTTGCTTTAGCTGAAAGATTTGATATGAGTTATGTAGATAAAGACGGAGAAAAGAAACGTCCTTATATAATCCATAGATCATCAATTGGATGTTATGAAAGAACTTTAGCTATGCTTATAGAAGAATACGCTGGTGCTTTCCCAACATGGTTATCTCCAGTTCAAACCAAAGTATTACCAATCTCTGATAAGTACAATGATTATGCTGAAGCAGTTACAAAAGCCTTAAAGAATAAAGGTATTAGAGTTGAAACTGATTATAGAGCTGAAAAGATTGGTTATAAGATTAGAGAAGCTAGACTTGAAAGAACTCCTTACATTTTAGTTGTTGGGGAAAAGGAAGCTGCTAATAATGAAGTATCTGTAAGAAGCAGAAAGAATGACGATGAAGGCGCTGTTAAATTAGATGCGTTTATCGAGAGAATCGTTAAAGAAATAGAAAATAAAGAATTATAAAATTTATATAAAAAATGAGGATGCCCTTGTAAATAAGGCATCCTCATTTTTTTAGTTTACACAATTTTTTTTACAGAGCCTAGGCTTATGTTCTTTCTGTAAAATAATATAATATTCAGTAAATCATAATAATATATCTACAATTAACCTTTTAGTAGCCACCTTCTATGTCTATATACGCATTCTTCATAGTAGTTAACTGCTTCTGCAAGTCAATAATTTTACTTCCTATATTATCAACTAGTGCATCTTTGCTTTTCAGCATCTCCTTATTTTTTTCCATAGATTCATTCACTTTTTGAATTTGATCTTCTAATTCTAAGAAGACTGAATATTCTTTTTTAAAGTAAGGCTTTTGCTTTGCTTCTTTAATTAGCAACTTTTCAGCTTCTAGCATATTGGATTCATTAATAAACTTATTCGCTTGATCCTTCCAAACCTCTATAGAAAAAATGCTTTTCAATGTTCCGATTTTATTTTTTGATTCATTGATATGCTTTTCTGCTAACTTTTTCTTATTGCACAAATCATCATAGTAAAAATATGATGGCAAGAGAACTCTTTTTTCTGAATTCATAACTAGATTTTTAAATTCACTCTCGTAGCTTCCATACCTTCTCAATAATGAGTCATAGGCTTCTGATAATTCTTTCTGGTTAATTTCTAATTCTAATTTTTCTCTCATTAGTAGTGCTAAGCTACTTTCCTCTTCCTCTTTCTTCATACAGATATCGTTATATTTTTGCTGTTTTTGTTTCCATAACTTGACCAAATCATTATAACCTTCCAGATTTATAAAATCATTATCTGAGACTAAACTTACACTCGTTATTAACATCACTGCTAATGGTACTAATTCTTCTTGCTGATTTTGGCTTACAACTATTGCATCGCTAGATAAATATAATAGAACCATAAAATAGGTATTAGAAAAATTTTTAATTAAAGACCTTTTCTCAATTAAATTTTCAATTTGAAATATAATACTAGACATATCCTTATATGAATCAATGCTCGCTAAGTCTGCTATCATATATAGAAATGTATATGGTTGAGATTTTATAGCTGCTTTAATGGCCGACTCCGTCATGACATCTAAATCGAGTTTTTCATAGTAAAGCCTTTTCTCTTTATTTTCTGGTCTTTGTCTTAATTTTGTGATTATATCATAAATCTTTTCTATAAGCTCTTCTGTAATATGTGTATTTGAACCTTTATTTTTTAATGCTGATATAGTTCTATTCATATAATATTCATTTATTGCATCTAGCTTTTTTGTTCTTGCTTTAAAATCCTTTTTAGTGGCTAAAAGACTATAAGCTTTATCTACCATGTAATCCAATGTCTGTACAAATTTTCTTCTATTGTATATCTTCCCATAAGGCGCATTTGACAAACTTATTAATTTATAATATAAAATTAGCTTTATTTCATTATCATTAATGTTTTTTAAATTCTCTAAATTTCTATTTAGTAATTCTAAAAACTTATCTTCATTATATCTACCCAATAATTCCTTAGGTTTACTTATCAAATTAAAACTTGAAGTAATATTATTAATGATTGTATATACGATTTTAAGCTCTTTTCCTGATAGTCTTAAAAATCCATCATAAAATTTTTCATGCCTAATTTCTCGTTTTATATTTTCATTTACTAGTTCTTTAAATATTAACGCTTTTCTTTTATACTCCACTGTATTTTTATTGTAAATAATTATATTCTCATTAAATACAGCATCTTCAAAGTTTATTTTTATTTGAATACTGTTCTTTTTAGCTTCTAATTCTTTTCGTAGCTCATTATCATATAAAAATTCTATTGTTTCAACAATATCATTATATTCTTCTGTTAAGTTTAATAAACTTTCATATGCGTGTCTTAATATTCTTAATTCTTCATCCAGTGATACTTTCATCCTTTTTATTGATTCATCTTCGTCATCTAACTCCTCAGTCGATATTTTCAATTCTTGATTTTGTATCTCAGCCTTCAGAAGCTGCCCCTCTTTTTCTAGAAGAAGTTCTTCATTCTCATTAAACTTAATTTTCATTTCATTAAGCTTTTTTTCATATGTTTTATAATCCGTTTCCATATTCAATACACATTTATTTTGCATTTCTACTTTTCTATTTAATATATCTTGGATTTCTTCTAAATAAGCTTTTTCTTCTTTTATTAATATTATGATGTTATTTATTTCACTTATTCGCTTTGGAGAACTATCTACCTCAAGAATCTTTTTCCTAAGATTATTGATTAAATTTTCTCTTTGAGCAATATCGTTATTGATCTTTAAAAGTTCTTTCTTCATATATTCTATAGTACTAGGAGCACTAAAACTTAAATTCTTTATATCTAGCATCAAATTTTCTTTTTCTTTCAAATAGTAATATAGAACCTTCTGAGCTATTTTTAAAATTTCTATTGGATGTTTAGGTATCTTTCTATTTCTATCTCTTTTTGAAATGTTCTCATACCCGTTAGCCAATATAATCTCTATATTATTATAAATTTCTTCTGAAAAAGAAATATTAGACTTTAACTTAATACCATTTAGTAATGTAAGTGCAGAAACATTCATATCCATTCCACTGTCCTGCGCTATATCTCTTAAAAGCATTTCCATTACTTTTCTAACAATAATCTTTGTAACTATTGGATAATACTCGCATAAAAATTCTGCTTTTATCAGATCATTGTAGTACTTTTCTATTTTGGTTCCTTTTAGGTAACCAAAATTACTTTCAATGTATTCCATATATTCCCCCTGTTTATTTTAATCCGCCATTACATTATTCCAACTTTATAAATTCTTTCTCAGTTATAATGTAATCTACTGGTACATCATGATAACTGGTTGGAACTTTATCAAGTACTTGAAAATCATATGCTAATGCTAATTTTGTAATTCTTTTTATATTATCCTTGTTAATTTTCTTGAAATATCTATCATAAAAACCTGCTCCATAGCCAACTCTTCCCCCACGCCTGTCAAAAGCTACGCCTGGAACTATAATTAAATCAAGTTCGTTTGGATCAATATATGGATCATTTATAGATGGTTCTGGTATTCCATATGAACTCTCCAACAAATTATCCAGTGATTTAATTTCTACTGCATCCATAAGTCTAGTTTTAATTTCCGTCCTTGGAACATAAATTCTTTTATTATTATTTAAAGATTCCTTTATAAAATCTCTTGTATTTATTTCAGTGTCAAACGATATATAAACAAAAATTTTTTTTGCCAATTTATAATACTCGCTACTATAAACTGTTTCTAATATTTTTTCATCCATTTTTTCTTTTTCTGTTGCATCTATTTTTTTTCGCTTATCTAAAATTTCTTTTCTTAGTATTTTCTTATTAATAAAGCTTTCCATACAAACAACTCCTATAATTATACTTCATATCAATCATGAACTTTATATTGTTCTCAAATTAATAAATCTATAGATATTTTATCTAGCTATTCACTTTACTTATTATTTTAATTTTACTTACTAAAACATCTTATGTCTATTCTTTATATATCTAAAAATAGTAAACCTTACATAGTAGTAAAATTAATTATGCTTTATATTGTACTTATCTTTATTGATTATACATATATCTTTTAATATAATGAACATAAAATATGTGATAAATAAAGGGAGAGTAATTTATGAACTACGATGTTGAATTAATAAGAGAAAAGAGCTATAAGCCGACATTTTGGTCTGGTGGAATGGCGACAGAATTAATAACATATCCAGTAGATTCTGATTATGCAAGCCGGAACTTCTTATGGAGACTTGGTATAGCTAAAATTGATATACCGGAATCTACTTTTAGCGATCTTACAAATGTTTCACGTAAATTTATGGTTACTGAAGGCAAAATAACCCTTGATCATAAAAATAAGTATAGGAAATTACTAAAAGCCTTTGAACAAGATAGCTTCATGGGTGATTGGAAAACAAAAACTTATGGAAAAGCCTCTGTTTTTAACTTAATGACAAGAGAGAATTATAATGGTGAATTAGTTCATTTAAATATTACGCCTAGAAAAAAGTGTGTATTCAAATATCAAGTTCAATTAGATAAGGAACTTATAGCCATTTGTTTTTATGTTGTAAGTGGTAGCTTTAAATTTACTATTAACAATAAAATTTTCAAAGCTAATACTAATGATTTGCTATTGCTTAAATCCTTAAACCTAAGTTCTATACATGAATTTTTACTCTCTAGCAATTCATTAGAAATTACTAATATAATAGCAAGCGTAATTTATAGTCAATAATACTAGAATGCATTAAAAAGGCTTCATCTCAAATTACTTCTAATTTGAGATAACTCCTTTTTATTTTTCTTTTAAAATACATATTATAAACTGAAGTCCTTAATTACTACCTTAGGCTTCTTAAAGACTACCTCCTTTGTTATTTCATAGCTATCTTTATCTATAGTTATTCTATAAATATCAGGACAACCTTCTTCTCTCCATTTTTTCATATATTTTGCGGTAGCATCTATATCTGTATAATAATTTTCATCATAATAATCTGAGAATTCCAAATAAGATAATATGCATCTCTTATCTAATACTAAATTCTCTCTACCTACATTTTTACATATTGGAATAAAGAATCTTAAAGGTACTTCATATTGATATCGTCCCTTAATTTCTTTTGATTCCATAATAGCTCTTTTAAATAAAATATTTTCTTTATAATCGCTATCTATTTTTAATTTAAATATTATTTTTCCACTTTTATTCTTTTCTAATTTAGCTTTAATCATATACTCACCATCTGTCTTATTTTTATATACTTCTTTTATTTTAACACGGTAAATATGAACTGTCTAAATTTTCAAAAATACCAACGCAAAAAAGGAAACACTTAATTTAAACTTAAATATAAGTGTTCCCTCAATGCATGTCTATTTGATTTCTATATTAATAATTTTCAACAAATACTTCAAAGTATGCTTGTGGATGTGCACATGCAGGACATGCAACTGGTGCTTCTTTGCCTTCATATATAAATCCGCAATTGCCACACTTCCAAAGAGTTACTTCATCCTTCTTAAATACTGTTCCATCTTCAATATTTTTAGCTAGTTTTTTATATCTAGCCTCATGTCGTGCTTCAACTTCACTTATCTTTCTATAAACTACTGCAATTTCTGGATATCCTTCCTCTTCAGCTGTTTTTGCAAAACTTGGATAAAGGTCTGTCCATTCTTCATTTTCTCCTGAAGCTGCTGCAAGTAAGTTTTTCAATGTACTTTCGTGGAATGAGACTGGGTAAGATGCTTGTATTTCTATCTGCTCGTCAACATAATCATCCTTAAGGAATTTATAAAACCTTTTTGCATGTTCTTTTTCTTGTTCTGCTGTTTCTAAGAATATGTTCGCAATTTGCACAAACCCTTCTTTTTTAGCAATACTAGAATAGTAAGTATATCTAGTTCTAGCTTGGCTTTCCCCTGCGAATGATTTCATTAAATTTACTGCTGTTTTGCTTCCTTTTAAACTCTTCATAATCATACCTCCAATATACAAATTCTCTATATAATGATACCACTAAATAATTAAATTATCTAGGATGCTTTTAACTCTAATTCATTATTATTCCTACAAATAAAGAACAAGTTGAATTAGATTCTTACATCAAATTCAACTTGTAATTCTACCTATGTCATTTTAAACTTACTTATTTCTTCATCTAACTTTTCCGCCAATAATTGTAGCTCATCCGCATATTTTGTGAATCTATCCATAACTGCTGTTATTTCCTCTGTTGATGCAGTTACTTCTTCTGAAGCTGAAGCAGTTTCCTGTGATATTAGTGATATATTCTCAATTTCTAATACCGCTTTTTTCTTTTTCTCATCAACATCAATAATAGAAGTCTTTATCTCATCAACCTTGCTTATCATTGTTTCAATTGATCTAAGGATTTCGCTAAATATCTCCTGTGTCTTTCCTACTGCTAAATCTTGCTCTGTCACTACACTTTCTGTAGATTTAATCGCTTTAACCGCTGTATCAGACTTACTCTGGATATTTGTAATAATAACTTTGATTTCTTCTGTTGATGATTTTGATTGTTCCGCGAGTTTTCTTATTTCCTCTGCTACAACTGCAAACCCTTTTCCTGCTTCCCCTGCTCGTGCAGATTCTATACTTGCGTTTAATGCCAATAAATTAGTTTGCTCTGTTATTTGCGAGATTGTTTCAGATATTGTATTTATTTTTCTAGTACTTTCGTCCATATCTCTAACTATGCTATCAACTTCACCTGTAGCTATCTTAGTTTTCTTTGATTTCTCTATTAATGTATCTATCATAGATAATCCTTTGGCACCTAATTCTTTGGTACTTGCAGAGAGTTTATCCATCTCATTAGAATTTACACTTATTTTATCTAATCTATTAGATAAATCATTCATTTCTGCAACTCCATTTTGAGCATTTTGCGATTGATTTGTTGCTCCTTCTGATACCTCTTCTATTGCTTTTGCAACCTCTCCTATAGATGCAGTTACTTCCTCAGACATACTTGCAAGATTAGATGACGTTTCCAAAACTGTTTTTGATGATTTAGTTACATTGTTCATAAGATCTGAAATATTCTTTAGCATTTCATTAAATGAATCAGCTAGATCCATAAATTCATCTTTTGTGGATGAAGTCATAGATACAGTTAAATCTCCACTTGAAGCTTTTTCAAATACTTCTTTTAATTTCTTAATATTATGTGCTATTCCTTTACTTAATAATAAAGATAAGACTATAGAAATCAAACATATAACTACTACTATAATTAGAGTTGTAGTTAATATTGAATTTGTGTCATTTGATAGCTCTTTTTCATCTAACGTCGCTACTAATTTCCAACCTGTAATATTATTAGTTTCATATACTCCAAACTTCTTTGCATTGTTAAAGGTATACGTTATAAATCCTTTTTCATTAGTTTTAGCATCATTCCAAAAGGATTGTTTAGATGCTGCATCAGTTCCTAATAAATCTTTATTGGGATGTGCTATCATATTTTTACCTTCTACGTCAGAAATAAAAACGTATCCAGTTCTTCCTATTTTTTTCGTACTTATTTTTTCTGTAAGTGTCTCTAAGGAAACATTCATAGCGCAAACTCCTATGACTTTTCCATCTCTTTCTACTGTCTTTGCAATAGACACAACATTTTTTCCCGTCTGAGCGTCAATAAATGGTAAAGTTATTATTACCTTTCCTTTATTATCTACAGCCTGTTTGTACCAAGGCCTTTCTTTGGGGTTAAATCCTTCTGGCATTTTACTGTTAGGATATATATCAAACTTCCCATCAGTAGTTGCAAAATATGAACTGAAAATATTACTATTACTTTCTTTTAAATTCTTTAGACTCTCTGGTATGTATGCTGCTTGTTCACTCTTATCACTGTTAACAAAGTTATAATCCGTGGATATCATAATTATCATATTACTAAATCCATCAAAATAATTACTGATTCCATCATTTACTTCTAAAAGTGTTTGCTGACTTGTTAATTTTAGTTTTTCATTAAGAATTGATCTGGCTTGTATATTAGCACCATAACCTAATATTATTAAAGGAATTACACAAATTCCCATTAAGCTAATAACTAGTTTGCTGCGAATAGTATTAACCCTAAGCTTTTCCGTTTTCATTACTATTACCCCTTTTCATAAAATTGAATAAATAACAATTTAATTTAATCAAAGCTGTTATCTATTTACATTATTTTCCCTCTTAATTTTTACAATAACAATTTACATATTCTTTTTATTATCGCACTGGGAGTTCAATTTCTTTACATATATACTATAATATTATTAATTTTTATCATAAAACCAAGTCGAAAATTGCACCTTTTTACCATATATGTTTTAATTAATTAATTACATCTTCCTTACTTACTAATACTTGATTATACTTGTATATTTTTAATATAATATGTATATATTTAATATGCATTTATAATATTAGAATATGGGGAGGAAATTATCTTGGATAATTCATTTATATCAGATATGAACATTTTTAATAATGACATATCATTCTTAATAAAACTTAGGGCAAAGCCACAAATATTAGAAATAGTTAAGAAAAAGCACTTAGACGAAATTTCCGATGAGATATCTATACAAGATAAGAAAAACGATTTGCTTATTTGGAATGCGATGTATACTAGAGAAATAGTTGAAAATGGCATTTTAACAAGATATCTTCATCCCATATATAACAAATTCTATACTTTAATTCCTACTCTTAATACTATAGAAGATTTACAAACTATTGAAATACAAATGATAGATACATACATTAATCTCCTTATAAATGACGTTGAAGTAAAAGATAACTTTGTTATAAATAGAATTTTGAAGCACCTACATCTTAATATCGAGAGCCAAATTTCATTGAAAAAATTGTCTAGAGAATTAAATCTATCTGAGGGCTATATATCAGATTGTTTTAAGAAACATATGGGCATGACTATTATGAAATATGCAAAAAAAATAAGGATAGATAGGGCTAAAGTGTTACTTGTAACTACAACTAGTAGTATTTTAGAGATAGGCTTAACCTTAGGTTTTCATGATCAAAGTCATTTCCATAAAGTATTTAAATCATTTACTGGTGTTTCACCTTCTGAATACAGAAACAATAATTTTGGATAATAAACAAACTCACTCTAATAAAAAGAAGACTAAAAACTTGAACTTTCAAGTTTTTAGTCTTTCTTATCAGTTGAATTTAGTACTAACCGGTATCGATCCCATTTAAACTAAATTATTATTTTATTTATAAATTATAACTTCCAAATGTCTTCATTGTATTGAGCAATTGTACGATCTGAAGAAAAGAATCCTGCTTTGCTGATATTAATTAATACTTTTTTATTCCAAGCTTCTCTATCTTCATAATCTTTAAATACTATATCTTTAGTCTTGATATAATCTTCAACATCGAGTAAAGTCATGAACCAATCCTTATTAACTAATTCCTTATGAAGTCTTGTAAGATTTTCTTCATCCCCAACTTTTATCATTTTATCACTTATGATAAAGTCAACCAATTCTTTTATTTCTGGCTTTTTATAGAATTCCTTAGAAACATAATCTGCATTTTTATAATGTTCGATAACTTTTTCAGAAGATTCACCAAATATATAAATATTTTCATCTCCAACTAATTCGTGAATTTCAACGTTAGCTCCATCTTCGGTTCCTAAAGTTAATGCACCATTTAGCATGAACTTCATGTTACCAGTACCTGATGCTTCCTTAGATGCAAGCGAGATTTGTTCTGAAACATCACAAGCAGGTATTAACTTAGAAGCCTTAGTCACATTATAGTTTTCAACCATAACAACTTTTAGATATTTATTAACTTCTGGATCATTATTAATTATTTCTTGTAGACAAAGAATAGTATGAATTATATCTTGTGCAATTACATAGGCTGGTGCAGCCTTAGCTCCGAATATCATTGTTATTGGTGTAGTTGGCTTATTCCCCTTCTTTATATCCAGATATTTATAAATAATATAAAGTACATTCATTTGTTGTCTCTTATACTCGTGAAGTCTCTTAATTTGGATATCAAAGATAGAATTTTCATCAATTTCTACTCCTTGAGTTTCTTTTAAATATTCCTTTAGTGCAATCTTATTTTCTTTTTTAATTTCCCCAACCTTACTTAACACTATCTTATCATTTACGAACTTAGCTAATTCTTCTAGCTTAGCAGCATCTTTCTTATATCCATCTCCGATAAGTTCTGAAATATAGCTGGCAAGTTTGTTATTGCAATGAATTAACCATCTTCTGAAGGTTATGCCATTAGTTTTATTATTGAATTTTTCAGGATATATATCATAGAATGGCTTTAACTCTTCTTCTTTTAAGATATCAGTATGGAGAGCTGCAACTCCATTTACGCTGTATCCATAGTGAATATCCATATGGGCCATGTGCACTCTCATATCTTCATCTATAATAGCTACTTTTTCATCTTTAAATTTAAGTTTAACTTGATTGTCCAATTCTCTGATAATTGGTAATAAGTGTGGAACAACCTTTTGCAAATAAGCTATTGGCCACTTTTCCAAAGCTTCTGCTAATATTGTATGGTTTGTATAAGCACAAGTCTTAGATACTATTTCAATGGCTTCTGACATAGTGATACCTCTTTCTCCAAGCAGCCTTATCAATTCAGGAATAACCATAGATGGATGCGTATCATTTATTTGAACAACAACATGTTCATGTAATTTATGAAGATCATACCCATTTTCATCTGCCTCAAGTAATATTAATTGTGCAGCATTGCTAACCATAAAATATTGTTGATATATTCTTAATAAGCGTCCAGCCTCATCACTGTCATCAGGATATAAGAATAATGTTAAATTCTTCTTAATATCTTCTTTGTCAAAGTCAATTCCTTCTTTAACTAAAGTTTCATCTATTGTATCTACATCAAATAGACGAAGTTTATTTGAGACTTCTTCATCATAACCTGTTACATCTATATCATAAAGTGTTGAAGTGACTGTGAATCCTGCAAATGGAACTTCAAACTTAATATCAGATTTATTTAACCAACTTTCACTTGTTATCCAAGGATTCTTAACAGCTTTTTGCTTATGATCTTCAAAAACTTGTTTAAATAATCCAAAGTGATAGTTTAGTCCTACACCATCTCCATTTAGTCCTAAAGTTGCAATAGAGTCTATAAAACAAGCTGCTAATCTTCCAAGTCCACCATTTCCTAGTGAAGGTTCTAATTCAATTTCTTCAATTTCAGCTAACTCCTTACCATTCTTAGTCAAAACATCTTTAACATCTTCATAAAGACCTAAATTAATTAAGTTATTTGATAGTAATTTACCAATTAAAAATTCAGCAGAAATATAATATAATTTTCTCTTCCCTCTATTAACACTCTTTTTCTTGATTGTTCCCTTTGTTAATTCTAATAATGCTAAATAGATTTCTTCATTACTCGCTTCTCTTGCTATCTTATTAAACCTTTTCTTTAAGATTTCGTTTAAATTTTTTTCTAACATATAATTTCCCACCTTAAATAAATTATTTATTTTTATACCCATGAGTAATATCTTCGATTTAGCCTTATTATATCAATTTACATTCAAACCGATTGTATATTTCTATTATATTTTGTATATTTATCATGTGAATTTTAGATTCATAAATTTCTATAAAAATAATTTATGATATAAACATATTGATATTATGATTAAAACCTAAACCCTTAACACATTCATCAATCGAATGTCAATGATTTAATAATGCGCTCATCTTTTCCTAACGGTCTCTCCTCTTCGAAAAAGCCACTAACTTCATCATCAATAATATCTCCTTCAAAAACTTCAATTATTGAGGCTTTTTCCTTCTTTCTTCCTTTACTCCTTCCTCTTTTAACCTTTACAGGAATATGGATGTTATTTTTTAGATCACTTGACTCTTTTTCCTTAGTTGTATCTTCTTCATTACTATTAATATCCTTATGCATATCTTCCAAGTTAGCTACCTCATCACTTTTTATATATTTACTCTCATTCTCACCTACATTATCTCCAGCGTTTATATGTTCACTTACAGCAATTGTGCTTTCATTTTTTAAATTTTCTTCACTTTTTATTTCTTCATTTCTAGCTTCTTCTTTTTCTATCTCTGCTGAATTTGATATCTTATTACTTTCAACTTTTTCCTTCAACTTAATATTTTTATGTTTAGCAAAATTCTTTACCCTATATGCATTATGTTCTATAACTTCGATCATTTCTAATTCCATTAGCACCTTTAGTGCAAGTTCAACTTGATCAATATCCCTATTAAGCTCTATTGCTAAGGTTTCAATTGTATATGGAATATTTTTTGACATAAACAAATCGCCTTCTCTATTCACTTTCCCAGCCAATATTACAACTCTTGTCCAAATATAGTTAATAAGATCTCTTTCAGGTTTTCTATCTATTATTTTAAATTTAGTATCCTCATACATATCAACTCTAAATTTGACATATTTTCTCTCTCTCATATCAATCAATCTCCTTTAAATAATATTTCCTCTATATGTATGAAATATTATTTTTCAGCAAATTTGTAAACCTATTTTTAAAAATATTTTCTCCTAAAATGCTACAATATTTTTATTTAATTTATGAGAGATTAGCTAAAAATATAGATCGATATAGTATATTTTCTACACTACTCTATGGCATAATTTCTATAATTAATTGTAAAAATGAAATAAGTATGAAGATTCAGGATTAAATCTGATTTATTCATGCCATATATATGTTCTGAATAGAGTCTATAAGAAAATCTTGTTAACTTAGATTTATTACTAAAAAAATCTTTTACGGTATATACTTTTCCTACAAACATGAGTGGTTTTTCTGGACTTTCTTGCAGAGTAATTGCTGATATATAAACTTATATTAAATTTCTATTAATATATAAATATAAGCATGCATGAAATTTACTTACACGAACTTATGCATGCTTAATATTTATAGAAATGATGTCACAGCCACATTTTTGCCTTTTTTGCAAAAGTGGCTTTTTTATCCTTTAGCCTACTATATATCATTTTGTTACGATATAAGAAATGTTAATTCAACAGTCACTTGACAAAAGTGTATGGCAGCCATATACTATTGACATGGATAGATATATAAATAACAAACATAAAATTGCATATGATTCTCTTGATTTAGCATTTTCCTTAATCGATCTTGATAAAAAGACGCGCTATTTCGGAACTGATGTGCCGATTTTTCACTCTGAAATTCATATAATAAAGGCCATTGCTGAACATCCTGGTATTCATGTTGGTGGATTAGCAGATATTCTAGGAGTAACAAAAGGGTCTGTTTCCGAAATCCTCAAAAAGCTAGAGAGAAAGGCTCTGGTTGTAAAGGAAATTGATAATCTTAATTTATCTAGATATTCGCTGAGCCTGAGTGAAAAAGGTAAAAAAGCTCATAGCAGCCATATGTACTATCATTCTATTTTAAACAGTATGTTTGAAGATGAGCTAGAAAATGCTTCCGAATATGAATTAGAATTTTTGTCAAACTTTTTATCGTCTATGATAAACAAAGTTAAATCTTTTAATGAAAACTTTGATGAATAAATACTTTACGCAAGTGTATAGCTGCTATGTTAATTTTCATTATAATTTAAGCTAGAAAATGCTAATATCAAAAAGAGAAAATTATCAGAGGTCAGATATGACTTCTGATAATAGTAAAATATGTAAGTGAATATATAAACAATTATCCCCAGGCATATGGCAACCATACACCCTTTATCTATAATCAAAGCAAGAAACTCATATTAACTATGTGAACTACCATTCTATTGTGTCAAATATAGTTGGATATGAACCACAAAATGCCTCCAAACGTGAATTGAAATTTTTCTCATTCATAATAAGCAAAATTAAGTTTTTCAATTAAAATTTTATACATGTGTATGTATGCTATACGCTTTTTCATCACAATTAAGTTAGGAGGAAATAGTATGAAAAAGAAAACATTATTAAAGTCATTTCTGAGTTTTGATAATAGTAAAGTAAGTAAGAGAAAGCATAAACCTAAAACACTTGATGCTGATGAAAGAGGTTTATGGACTGCTGAAATGAGTTTATGGGCTATCTATACTTCTTTATCCTCATGCGTTCTCTTTGGTTCTTATCCATATGAATGTCCGATATTTACACCAACGAATCTTTCCAATAGCAAATTGGAAAACAATAAATTTGATGGGCTCTAAAAAAATAAGACAAATGAGGAATTATACTAAAGTGTATGCCACCAATACGCTTTAATCTATAATTAATGCAAGGAGGATAAGTGATGTATCAAAGTAGGCGTTATTCACAGAAAAAACTTAGTCCTTCAAAAGAAGAATATTTAAAAGCCATATATAAATTATCTGAAAAAACACACTCGGTACGTTCGATTGATCTTGCTGCTTATTTAGGATTTTCAAAGCCAAGCATTAATAATGCTGTGGCTATATTGCAAGAGGCCGGATTAGTTGTTAAGCCCTTAGGTGGGGAAATACATCTCACTGATGAAGGACGTAAACAAGGCCAAATAATTATAGCTAAGTTTCAGCTAATAAAACAATTCTTAATTGCCTATTGCAATGTTAATGAGCAAACAGCAAGTAAAGATGCCTGCAAAATTGAGCATATTATCAGTGATGAAGCTACTTTTGCTCTAAAGAAATATTTAAATCAAGTATAAACATATGATAATTTTAAGGAGAAACTATATAAATGAATCAATTACGTAATGAACACACACCCAAACCACATCCACATTCAAGAAGATCCATACAAATAATACTGATAATCGGAATTACATTTACTGCAGCAAATTTGCGTGCACCTTTAACAGCAGTTGGTCCGTTGATCGATGAAATTCGTAGAAGCTTACATATTTCAAATACATTAGCGGGTATGATTACAACACTTCCGTTATTCGCTTTTGCAGGATTTTCACCTTTCGCTCCAAATTTGGCGCGAAAATTTGGCACTAAGTTAGTGCTTTTTTGGTCACTTATTTTCCTGACCTTGGGAATTATATTACGTTCATTGTTTGGAGATTTAGGACTGTTTCTTGGTACAGTAATCATTGGATTATCCATTTCTGTAGGTAATGTGCTGATTCCCAGCTTAATAAAACATGAATTTCCTGAGCGGGTCGGTGTAATAACGGGTATCTATACTGCTTCTATGGGCCTTTTTGGCGCTATAGCATCCGGTATCAGTGTCCCCGTTGCTTCAGAATCAGGAGTAGGATGGGGAGTAGCCTTAAGCATTTGGGCTTCACTTAGTTTCTTATCCATTGTCCTCTGGATGCCTCAAATTATACGAAGAAAACAAAAACTATCTATTGTTCAAAGAACGGTTCATAGTGGCATTAGAACAAAAGCCAAAGACGTCCACGAAAAAAAAGATGAAATGGAGATCGTTAAGGCAAATAGTACTAGTATTAATAAGATTAATCTCTGGAAATCTCCTTTAGCATGGCAAGTGACAGTATATATGGGATTACAGTCTATGCTACTCTATTGCATGATTGCGTGGTTACCAGCTATTTTAGTGCATCAAGGTATGGATTCAAGCAAAGCAGGATGGATGCTCTCCCTTTACCAACTGGTATCTCTTCCTACATCGTTTGTTGGTTCTGTACTTGCTGGGCGTAAGGCTAATCAACGACCATTAGTTATCACTGCTTCCCTATGTGTTTTGGTAGGGCTTTTGGGAATATTCCTCGGAGAAACAGAGCTTACAGCACTATGGATGATTATATTAGGTATTGGCGGAGCTCTTACTTTTTGCTTAGCTCTTATATTTTTCAGCTCTCGTACAAGAAATGCAGACGAGGCAGCAAGACTATCCGGTATGGCTCAATCAGGAGGCTACTTACTCGCTGCTTTCGGGCCGATGCTTTTTGGTTTTCTGCATGATGCGGTTAACAACTGGACGTTGCCACTTATTATCTTAATCGGTGCTGCCGGATTATGCTTATTTGCCGGTCTAGGCGCATCGCGCAATCTTTATGTTAGTAAAAATGCTGGCAATAAAGCCACCATCTAGATCTTCTATCTATAATCTAGATTAATGCAGTAAACTGTTTTTAATTTAAAAATAACATTCCAAAAGGTGGTTTTGATATGAAAACCACCTTTTTTCCACTACAACTAGCAATCACATTATTATGGCAGCTAACTGTATGGCAAATTCTCTTCCTGCATGATAGTGTTATGTGAATATCTTAGACACAAAAGTTAAACTTCTAAAATACATTTTATTAAACTAAATTTTCTCCATTCTTAAATGCTCTTAAAGATAACTCATTAAAAACTTCATCATCAGTTCCACAGTAGTGGATGCAATCCTCTAATTTCCAACCAAATACGTCAAAAATATTATTAACATATTTAATGGCTTCTGCACCTTTTTTAGGATCTAAGCTTCCTTGAGCAAATACAGTTATTAACTTTTTACCTGGATGTCTAGGAATAAACTTATTGGGAAGCTCTTCAACCATTGGAAACGTACGATCTAACCAAGTTTTTGCCTGACCTGTAATTTGGTACATATATATTGGGGAACCAAATACAATGCCATCTGCCTCAGCAATAGCTTTATACATTGGTTGTAAATAATCATTAACAGCACAGCCATCATGAGTACGACAATAAAAACATCCTTGGCATCCACGTATTCCGGTGTTATTTAAATCAAATTCAATAACCTCAGCGCCTTTGGATTTTGCTCCTTTTGCTACTTGATCTAATAATTTTGTTGTATATCCATTCTTTCTTGGACTACCTTTAAAAATAACTACTTTTGACATTTCGCATCTCTCCTTATAATATAAAAATTTAAATTCTATGATATCTATATACCCTTAAGAATCTTTTCAATCCAACTGAAAATACGTTCATTTGCGATTAATTTAGCTCCAGCTTGGCAGTGGAATTCAGCACCTTCTTCAGCTGTAAATAAAATAAAATCTTTATAGCAGGTAAGCTCCTCATACAATTGCCTTGCTTGATCTCTAAGAAGTTTGTCATTTTCCGAATCAACGATTAAGGCAGGGCATTGTATTTTTTCTGTTAATCCTTTCATATAAAACTCTCCAACCTTTAGAATGAATTCAGCAGGGGTATTTACACCAAATACATACATTCCATGTGAAAAGCTCCATTTTGCTTTTGAGTTTAATTCCATTTTTTCCTTAACAGCTTTATTAAATCCCTCTGAATCAGAAAGTGCGAAATTTAAAAATTCTTCTCTTGGCATATTAAAGATACTTGTAAATCCTACTAAAAAGTCATATACTCCTCCATTAGCTATGCAGCCTGCAAGTCGATGTTCAAAAGCGGCAGCTCTTGGTGCAAGATATCCGCCTAAGCTTTGTCCCCATAAGACAATTTTCTTTGGATCTATTTCCTTTCTTGTAAGCAGATAGTCTACTACTGGGGTTATAACCTTCTCGTAGTCATGTCTAAAAAATAGTTTTTGTTTATGTACAGCTTCTCCTTGTCCTGGTCCCTCGAAGGTAATACAATGCATACCGTGTTCAAGTGCATCCATTGCCATTCCGTAAAATGCTTCTTTTGTTCCATCAAAGCCAGTCATAGCAATTAAAACTGGTTTTGGTTCCTTTGAATCCTCTAATTTATAAAAATGTCCTGAAAGTGTTGTATTTTCATAGGGGATTTTCACTTCTTCAATAACAGGCTTATTAAGTTTCATAACATTAGAAAAGCAATCTAGGCTTGAATTGTATAATTCCTCTACCTTTGAGTCTTCTGGATTTTCATGAAGGTAAAATTCTGCAATTCTATAATAATTAGAAGCTCTAAGATAGGCTTTTCTTGCACTTATCAAGTGACCATCTGAATAGCTATCCTCTGCAACTTTTTGCAAACGCTTGGCTGTTTTGGTCCATTCTTCACACCAGCTTTGATAGTCTCCCTCTTTAATTTTCTCTGCTGTTGAAACCACTTCTCCTATATCTGCAGCTTTGAAAGCAGTGTCTCCAAGAAGGCCCAATACCTTGGATGCGAATTGATCGTCTTCAAAAATCAAATTATTCATGGTCATTCTCCTTTACAGTATTTATTGTTTATGCAACACGTTGTTGCTATAATTAAAATATATCAGATACAGATTTATATTCAACCAACAATACTTATAGTTTGTTTTATATACAACAAAGGAGTGAAAATGTTGCAGAATAAACATGATATTCGAACAAAACGAACACATCAGCAAATAAGAGATTCTCTTATTGATCTTATTTTTGAAAAACGTTTCGATAACATTACAGTTGGTGATATCACCAATAGAGCTATGATTAATCGTTCTACCTTTTATAGGTATTATCAGGATAAATACGACGTTGTACTAAAAATTTTTGAAGACGCAATGGAAAAAATGAAGAAAGATTTAGGCCTTCCAAAATCCAGCCTTAAGTATCTTAATGAAGAACAAAAATCTGATCCATGGGTGAAACTATTTGATCACTTTGCTGAAAACAGTAGATTATATCTGGCAATGCTGGATGATTCATGTAACATATGGTTTATATCTAGACTGCGCAGCTACATCATCTCAATGTTAAGAGAACGTGAAAATTTACGAAGCTCCTTCATTGTAAGCAAAGAAGACTGCTCACCAGAGATACAAGAAATGGCATTCTTATTTACCGCTAATGCTTTAATCGGCACTATTGATTGGTGGTTAAAGTCAAACTGTACTCCTGATTCAGAGAAAATGTCTTATTTATTTAGATCTTATTTTAAAAATGGATATGTAGGAATGCTGAATAAAGATTAATTTTGTCTGCTGCTCTTACTACTTTTATTCCTGCCCCCCTTCCCTTAGACGAAACATCTTCAATATTGATCCCCACTAGATATTCTTTACTATAATTAATTGCAAAAATAAAAGAAGCATGAAGATTCAGGATTAGACCTGAGTTCTTCATGCTCAATATAAATTGTTTTAAATTATCAATTATTCTACTGTTACTGATTTAGCTAAGTTTCTTGGCTTGTCTATATCACAACCTTTATTTCTAGCTGTATAGTAAGCTAAAAGTTGTAATGCAACTACAGCAACTATTGGTGAAACTAAGTTAAGAAGTTCTGGAATTCTAATTACTTTATCGAAAATTGATTCATCTAATACATCATTTTCGTAAGCAATTGCAATTACTTCTGCTCCTCTAGCTTTAACTTCAACTATATTACTTACCATTTTTTCTCTTAATGATTTTTGAGTTAATAATGCTATTACTTTAGTTCCTTCTTCAATTAAAGCAATTGTTCCATGTTTTAATTCTCCACCAGCATATGCTTCTGAGTGGATATATGAAATTTCTTTAAGCTTTAATGATGCTTCTATAGATAATGCATAGTCAGCACCTCTACCTAAATAGAATACATCTGTTTCATCAGTTAAAAGATTTGCAATTTCTTCTACTTCACTTGCTTTATCTAAAATTACTTGAACTTTTTCAGGTACTAATAATAATGCTTCTTTTAATTCTTTTTCTAATTCCTTAGTCATTAATCCCTTTAATTCACTGAAATACATTGCCATCATATACATAACAACAACTTGTGTTGTATATGCTTTAGTAGAAGCTACTGCTATTTCTGGACCTGCCATTGTATATAGTACATCGTCAGCTTCTCTAGAAATTGTACTTCCTACAACATTTGTTATAGCTAAAGTTTTAGCTCCAGCTTTCTTACAATCTCTAAGAACCGCTAATGTATCAGCAGTTTCTCCTGATTGGCTTAATGTTATTACAAGGGATTTATTAGTTACTAATGGGTCTTTATATCTAAATTCTGATGCTATATCAACTTCAACTGGAATTCTTGCTAATTTTTCAATTGCTACTCTTCCCATAAGTCCTGCATTATATGCAGTTCCACAAGCTACTATAAATATTCTATCTATATTATTAAGATCCTCTTTTGATAACTTAAAGTCTCCAAAAGTGATATCATGGCTCATTGATAATCTTGATGCCATTGTATCTCTAATAGCTTTTGGTTGTTCGTTGATTTCCTTTAACATGAATGAATCATATCCACCTTTTTCAGCAGCATCTTCATTCCAAGTTACTTTGAAAACATCCTTCTTTATTTCACTTCCATCAGCGCTTAAAATTTTAGCGCCATCTTTGCCTATAACAACAAATTCTCTATCTTCTAAAAGATAGATATCTCTTGTATAGCTTATTATCGCTGGAATATCTGAAGCAATAAATGTTTCATCTTGTCCTAAACCAACAATTAGTGGACTATCTTTTCTTACTGCAATTAGCTTGTCTGGTTCTGCTCCAGTCACTACACCTAATGCATAACTTCCTTCTAGTCTTTCAGTAGCTTTAACTACTGCTTTAAAAAGATCTCCTTCATAATAGTAGTGAATCAAATTTGGTATTACTTCAGTATCTGTTTGAGATACAAATTCGTATCCTTCTCCTTTAAGCCATTGTCTAAGTTCTAAATAATTTTCTATAATTCCGTTATGAACTACAGTAATATCTCCCTTTGAACTTTGGTGTGGATGTGAATTAATATCTGATGGTTCTCCATGAGTTGCCCATCTAGTATGACCGATACCAAGTGTTCCTTCAGCTTTGCCTTGTCCTAAATTATCAGTTAAGTTAGTAAGACGACCTTTATGCTTTTCGATGCTTACCTTACCATCATTAACAACTGCAATACCTGCTGAATCATAACCTCTATACTCCAACTTTGATAATCCATCTACTAAAAAAGATTTTGCTGATTTACTTCCAAAATATCCAACTATTCCGCACATATTTATCTTCCTCTCTTTTTTCATATAATATTTAATTTTAATTCTTCTTTTAACTTCATTCCTAGCACAATTATAAAAGGGCATAGTAATCCTAGAAATTAAAATTAAAACAAAGGTTTTAACACCAGACTGAATTTGTCCTGTGAATCACTTCACAGTTTTACCAGTCGTTTACGGTAGTGCGATACCGTGGGGCACCCGCCGAAGTTTCGATACTCCCCAACCTCGTCGACGTAAATGAAACTCCAAATCTTCGATTTGGATAGTTGAATTTACTCAGCGAACGAACGTGAGTCGAGTTTCCTTTAAAAAGATTTAATTAGCTATTCGCGTAACTTATATCAAAGCTTACTATTAACTAAATTCCTTTTCTAAAAACCAACCCTGTAAAAATTCACTTTCAACTAAATCTCACTTAGTCCTGGCGCTTTTTATTGATTTTAAGATTTTCTTTCTTCTCCATTCATCACCTCTGTTTTCTTTATTTATGCCTCTTTGACTATTTTATCACATTATTTTCAATTGTCTATATTTATATATATATTTTATTATTACTTTTTGGTTACAAAATCATCTTCAGATAATTAATTATTAATATGTTAAATCACTAAAAATTATTAATAAAATATTTAAGGTGGATAATTATCCACCTTAAATGAGTTTTCTATATTGCTAAAACGTCATTATATGCCTTTTCTATCTTTTCTAATAAGTCATTATCATCGATATTAGCAACTTCTGCTATAGCTCCTTTTACGTCCTTTTCTTTTATTAATTCTTGTAGTTTTACACTTTGTGTATCTTCTTGATTATTGTAGTGTAATGCTGCACCTACTCCTAGTAATAAATTGTCAACGCTTAAGTCAAATCCTCTAGCAGTCATTAATGGTTTTATTAATCTATCACTATCACTTAATTTTCTAAGTGGTTCTCTTCCAACTCTTGATACATCATCTTTTAAGTAAGGATTTTTGAATCTTCCAATAATCTTATCTATATATTTGAAGTGAGCTTCTTTATCAAATTTATGCTTTTCTACTAAGCCCATTCCACTTTCTGTCATTGCTTTCTTAACAACATTATATATTTTTTCATCAGCTATACTTTCATCTATTGTTCCATAACCTTTTAAATTTCCTATATATGCTGTAATGGCATGACCAGTATTTAATGTGAATAGCTTTCTTTCTATATAAGCCATTAAATTATCTGCTAAATTCATTCCTTCAATTGCTGGAATACTTCCTTTGAATGCTTTTTCTTCAACATTCCATTCATAGAATTTTTCAACTACTACATCTAGAATATTTTCACTCTTAACTGGTGGAACAATTCTGTCTACAGAGCAATCTGGGAATCCAACAAATTCTTCTAAATAAGCTTTTTCTTCTTCGCTTAGACATTTTTCAACTTCTGCTTTTAATTGAGAACTTGCTTTTATTGCATTTTCACATGCAATTATATTTAATGGTGTTTTGATTCCTGCTTCTTTTCTAAGTTGTATTCCTTTAGCTATTGTTGGAGCTATTCTTGGTAATACAACAAGACCTACTGCTGTTGTTATAATTTCAGCTTCTTTTATTTCATCTAAAATTTCATCATTTATAGAAATAACTCCGCTTATGTTTTCAACTACTATTTCTTCACAATTTACATCCATTACATGTATTGTATATTTTTTATCTTCATTGATTTTATCAATTACTTCTTTATTTACATCAGCAAATACTACATGATATCCTGCTTTTGAAAGTAATGCACCTATGAATCCTCTTCCTATGTTTCCTGCACCGAATTGAATTGCTTTCATATTACATTTCTCCTTCTTCTATAATCTCCATTATTTCTTCTGGTGTCTTTGCTTTTCTAAGTCTTTCAACATTTTCTTCATATTGAATAGTTAAAGCTATCTTTGATAATATCTCCATATGTTCATCGCCTTTTCCTGCTATTCCTATTACTATATAAGCAGTATTGCCTTCGCCAAAATCTACACCATTAGGATATTGAGCTATAACTATTCCTGTTTCAAGTATTTCTTTCTTGTATTCATTCATACCATGAGGAATAGCAACACCATTTCCCATGTAAGTTGTAACTTCTTCTTCTCTAGCTTTCATTCCCTCTATATAATTATCTTTAACGTATCCTCCATTAATTAAAAGTTTACCAACTCTTTCTATTGCCTTGTCCTTAGATTCTGACGCAACATTTAATACTATTCCTTCTTTTACTAAAATTCCTTTTTCCATTAGTCTTCCTCCTCGTTATTTATAATATTAATTAAATAATCTCTAATATCTATAGTGTTACTTAGTCTTAGCATTTCAACAAATTCTTTCTTTTCTATTAATGAAACGCTTATTTTTCCAAGAATCTTAAGTATATAATTACTTTCAGTATTTCTTGCAAACATTACTATAAAGGTATCTACATCTTCTGTTGAAAATCCTATACTCTTCATAGATAAAGGTTTATTTATTCTATACACTCCTACAAATGGAGAAGTTATTGTATCACTTCTTGTGTGTATAAGGGCTACATGAGTTCCCGGAATTACAACATTTCCATTTTCCTCTCTCTTAAATATAAGATCCCTTATTACCTCTTTATCTGTTCCAATATCAATCTTGTGAATATCATCTACTATATAATTTATTAAATTAATAAATGAATCACTATCTGATTTTTTTAGCTGAAAATTCTTAACCATCGTATTGGCTAATTCATATTCGTGATTTGTCACTGTATTATCTTTTGTTTGAGCAAATAATTCTAGTTCTCTTTCATTATTACTAGCTTTAAAGTTAGAAATAAAATTACTTATATTCTCTATATCCACTTCAGTCATAAAGTGAGAAACAACAATCAGGTTATGTTTTGTTTTCAGGTTTACAGGAACAGTGGATAGGATCAAATCATATTTATTTTTATCAATTATACTATTAATGTCATGTAAAGATACTACATCAATAACATTGATTTCATTAAATATCGACTTTACTTTACTACAAAGTATTCTTGCAGTACCTATTCCACTTGGACATAAAACAAGTGCTTTTATATTCTTTGACATCGCCTGTTGCTTTTGTACTGCAACAGCAATATGCATTGTTATATATCCAACCTCTTCTGGAGGAATCTTAAAATTGTACCTAGAGAATATTAATCTGCAAGTATTTTTTATAATTTTATATAACTCTAAATAATGTTCCTTTATTTCATTAATCAAAGGATTTATAACTTTCAATCCTAAATTTAACATATAAAATGTTTGTTTAAAATGCTGAGTCAAATCCCTTATTAGCTGCTCATCTTTGGTAATATCTACATATATTTTTGTTGATATTTCCTCTGTAACCTCTTTAGCAATATTCTCATAATTAATGTCTGATTCTATAAGATGCTTATTGTTAAAAAAGTATTTGTAATCACTTAAATATAAACATAAGTAAACAAGTTCATCTTCACATATATCTATATTATTCTTTTGTAAAACACTACCTAAATATTGTATTTTTTTATATTCCTCTAAAGATAATATACTATTTTTAATCTCTTGAGGTAAATATATAATTTCTCCATTCTTTGTCTTTTTTATAGATAGCAATACTTGGATAAACAAACTAAAGTATTTGACATCATTTCCTTTAAGATAATCAAAATCTATATCTTTTAATATATCCTTTACTAATTGGATAGCCTCATTCCCAAAAACAATGTTAAACAAAGTTTTAACTATCGGATCAACTTTTTCATCATAAAGAAATGCTATTAAATCTTCAAAAGGTTTAAAATCAAAGAATAGCTCCACTAATGCATTTCTCTTATTCCACTCTGACCCTTGAATACTTATCCCATAGCTACGTTTTCTAATCACACATAAATTCTTAGATATTAGCCTTTCTTCAATATTGTCTATATCAAGGCTTATACTTCCCATTACAACATTGAACTTATGACAAAAGTACGAAGCTTTTAGTGGCTCATTACTAACTAATAATTCACATATGATAACTATTTGTCTCTGTTCTTTACTTAATAGCCAAGGAATCGGAACCATATCTAATGATTTCTTTATCTCCTCTATATTTTCTTTATTACCTGAAATACTTAAATTCATATTTTCGTCATTAAATATAGTTATACTATTCTTCTTTAATCTTTTATTAATAGAAGAAAGTTCTCTTAAAATAGTTCTCTCACTTATGTCAAGATCTTTATGAAGCCGTTTTATATTAAAAGTTCCTTCATTTAATACTGTACTTAATATGAATTGTTGTCTAGGCGTTAAATTATTCATAATATCTCACCTGATTTATCTATTATTTTGTATATATTGATAGACTGATCATATCTATAACAATTAATTTTAACTTGAAGTAGAATCTTCAGATGTCATTAGATTTTGAATTTCTTAAATTCTTTTAAAAATAGATTTTCCTATTAAAGAAGATCCAATACACACATCTTAAATAAAACTGCTAATTTAAAGTTAATAACCCGTTGTATCATAAACGTTATCATCAGATCTACCAGTTTATCCAAAGTTCAAGTTGGAAGTCACTTTGTCTAAATAAAGTTTTATATAATAAAACCTCCTATTTAATTACTATAAATTATTGCTTCTTTCAATATATATATTACTCTATATGAAACATCCTTTCAATTCAAACAAGTTCAAAACTGTGATACATTTCTAATGACAAATTTAAAGTTTGACTATCATCCACTCTCATCTCTATTATTTATCAAATTTAAAAATGGCATTGGTAAATCAGTCCGTTTACCAATGCCTGTAAGTTATATTACTAAATTCTACTCTAGTTAATAATATCTTATTATTTTAATGTGTTAATAAACTCATCATACTTAGAACGATCTAAGAAGTTTTTAACTGTAATTATATTAGCAGTTTTAGCTGATTTTCTTGCTCTTTCAACTAAGTTTTCTTGAGTAAATACAACATCTGCTTCTTGTGGAATGCTATCAACTGATGAATGCTTAACTCCAACATCAGTAATTCCAGCATCTTTTAATGCTTTTTTAAGAATAGATTCTCCCATTGCAGAAGATCCCATACCTGCATCACAAGCAAAAACTATTAATTTAACATCAGCTTTTGATACATTAGCCGCAGTTTCTGAAGCTTTTGCGCCTTTACTTTCTGCTTTCATATCTTTCATCTTAGCTTGAGCTTCATCAATGTCTTGTTCTCCATTATCTTTTGATGCCTTAAGAATTATTGAACCAACTAAGAACGATACAATTGCACCTACAGCAACTCCTGCTAAAACAGATGCATAACTACCTTTTGGTGTCATCGCAAGTACTGCAAATATACTACCTGGTGAAGCTGGTGCTGCAAGTCCAGCATGAGTTAATACAAAAGTTAAATCTGCACATATTCCACCAGCTATTGCTGCTAATATTAATGCTGGTTTCATTAAAATGTAAGGGAAATATATTTCATGTATTCCTCCAAGAAAGTGAATTATTATAGCTCCTGGAGCTGATTGTTTTGCATTTCCTTTACCATAGAAAGTGTAAGCTAAAAGTATACCAAGACCTGGACCTGGATTTGCTTCAAGTAAGAAGAATATTGATTTACCAACTTCTTGTGCTTGTTGTATTCCAAGTGGAGATAATATTCCATGATTAATTGCATTATTTAGGAATAATACTTTAGCTGGTTCAATGAATATATCTATTAGAGGTAAAAGTCCCATATTTGTAACTATAGTAGCTAAACTTCCTAATGTGTTTGAAAAAGCTGTAACTACTGGTTCAATACAAGTATAACCTATAAGTGCTACGATTCCTCCAAAAATTCCAGATGAGAAGTTATTAACAAGCATTTCAAAACCTGTTGGAACTTTTCCTTCTAGGAATTGGTCAACTTTTTTAATTACAAATCCACCGAATGGTCCCATGATCATTGCTCCTAAGAACATTGGGATAGAAGCACCAATTACAACTCCTGTTGTTGCTATTGCACCAACTACTGCTCCTCTTTGACCATATACCATCTTACCACCTGTATATCCAATAAGTAATGGTAATAAGTAACTTAACATAGGGCCTACCATTTTACCGAAATATTCATTTGGAATCCATCCTGTTGGAATGAATAAAGCTGTAATTAAACCCCAAGCAATAAATGCACCAATGTTAGGTAATACCATACCGCTTAAAAAACTACCTAATCTTTGCACGCTTCCTTTAAGAGACGATTTGTTAGTTTCCATAATAAAACCTCCATCTATTTTTATTTATATAATTTATTATTAGTTCTTTCATTTACTATCTTAAACTATGAAGAATACCTTTTCAATTTAAACAACTTCAAATTTGAGTTACGTTTTCAATGACAAATTTAAAGTTAATGTTAAACTGTTGAAAATACATGGTTATATCCTAAAATGATCGAAAAGAAAGCATACTTTTATTATCTTTACAAAACAAAAAAATATACTTAGTAAGTGTTTTTAACCTATTAAGTATATTAAATATTACAATAATCCTTATCTATTGTCTTCAATTTATCAATAGTTTATAATTTACTAATATACCACCTCAGGAAGGATTTGTTTTAATATGGAAAAAGAAAATTTATTTAAAGTTGCAGATTCCTTAATTAACTTTTTATGGATTATTCAAAGTAATATATTCAAAGTACAAGATATATCTAAAATTTTTCAATCATTACATGAAAATAATAAACAATGCTGCTCCGATTTTTCTATTCCTCCTTCACACGCCAGAGTTATATTCTATCTTTTTCACAGTAATTCATCTCCTATTTCTCAAATAGCAGATAATATAGGTATATCAAAATCTAATATGACTCCAATTATAGACAACCTTATTAATTATGAATTAGTTAATAGATATCCAGATCCTAATGATAAAAGGATTCTTAGAGTTGAACTAACACCAAAAGCTTATGATTTACTGAATTCTCTTCGTAATGCCATCTGTAGCTCTTTCGCTGAAAAAATTTCTTCTCTTTCTGATGATGAAGTAATTACGTTAGATGATTCCATAATAAACCTTATAAATATATTAAAAAAATTAAAATAACACTTACCTAATCACTTGCTTACATAAAGGATATTTTTTAAATTATAATATCTCGATTAATTCTATTTCTTTCATTTCACCAAATTTAATCGAATTATTCCTCTAATCAGAAGCATGAAAAAAGGATGATCATATAAATCACCCTTTTTCATCAACTTTTATATATAACTTATCTCTGTAATTTTTATTTTTCCATTGCTTCTCTAAATGACTCTATTAAATCATCTATATCTTCTAATCCTACGGATACTCTTATCAATGTGTCTGTTATTCCAAGCTCTTCTCTTTCTTCTTTTGGAATTGAAGCATGACTCATCTTAGCTGGATATGAAACTATAGTTTCAACACTACCCAAGCTAACAGCTACCGCTACATTCTTTACATTATTTAAAAATACTTTTGTTCTTTCAAATGTTTTGAATTTAAATGATAATACAGCACCTGCTCCATCCGCTTGTTCTAAATGTACTTCTCTTCCTTCCATAGAAGGTAATCCAAGATAATATACTTTTTCAACCTCTTCTCTAGATTCAAGCCATTCTGCTAGCTTTTGAGCACTTTTTTGAAGCGCATCTAATCTAACTTTTAGTGTTTTAATACCTCTAACCAAAAGCCACGAGTCTTGTGGTCCAAGTACTGCCCCAAAAGTATTTTGTATTTGATAAACTCTATCTCCTAATTCCTTTGTTTTAGTTACAACAAGACCTGCTATAACATCACTATGTCCCCCAAGAAACTTAGTTGCACTGTGAACAACAATATCCACTCCTAGCTCAATAGGTCTTTGCAGATATGGTGACATAAATGTATTATCCACTATAGTTATTGCCCCATTTTCTTTAGCTAATTTGCTAGCTATTCTTAAATCTATAACTTTTAGCAGCGGATTTGAAGGTGTCTCTAAATAAAGCCCTTTAGTATTTTCTTTAAATGCTTTTTCTATCTCTTCAATATTTGATGCATCTACAAAAGTGAATTCTATATTGAATCTTGAGAATAATTTTGTAGTGGCTCTATATGTTCCCCCATATACATCTCCACATATTATAATATGATCTCCTGCAGAGAATATCGATAATACTGAGCAAATAGCTGCCATTCCTGATGCAAATGCAAATCCGCACTCACCACCTTCAAGTTCTGCAATTAATTTCTCTACTACATCTCTAGTTGGATTACCTGATCTTGCATAATCATATTTTCCGAAGTTCTCTATATCAAATTGGTGAAATGTTGATGTCTGATATATTGGAGTGCTTACTGATCCTGTTGCCGGATCTATATCTCCACTTGCATGTATTAATTTAGTTCCAAAATTCATATTTAACGCCCCATTCTATTTTTTATTATAAATTCTATTTTCCTATAGCATTTTCTAGATCATTTAACAAATCTTCTACATTTTCTATTCCTACTGATAGCCTAAGTAGATATTCATCTACTCCAAGTCTTTGCTTAATTTCTTCTGGTATCTCTGAATGTGTTTGAGTAAATGGATATGTTATTAACGTCTCCACTCCCCCTAAACTCTCTGCAAATCTTATTACTTTAACTCTTTCCAAAATTTTAGCAACTAATTCTTTTTCTTTTACTCTAAATGATAATGTTGCTCCAAAACCAGTTGATTGTTTCTTATTCAATTCATAGCCTTCAAAACCTTCTAACCCTACGTAATATACCTTCTCCACTTTAGGATTACCTTCTAAAAACTTAGCTATCTTAAGAGTATTCTCTTGTGACCTTTGCAACCTTATATGTAAAGTCTTTATCCCTCTTAAAATTAACCATGAATCAAATGGAGATAAAGTTGCTCCTGTTGACATGTGAATTCTTCTGAGTTTTTCTAATATTTCTTCATCATTTGCTACTATGAATCCTGCAAGTAAATCATGATGCCCACCTAAAAACTTTGTTCCACTGTGAACTACTAAATCTGCTCCTAGTTCTAGTGGTCTTTGATAGTACGGAGTTAAGAAAGTATTATCCACAATTAACAGTAATTTATTTGTTTTTGTTATTTCTGCAACTGCTTTTATATCTGTTACCTTCATCATAGGGTTAGATGGAGTTTCTATAAGTATTGCCTTTGTATTTTCCTTTATAGAATTTAATATATTTTTAGTAACTGTAGTATCAACGAAGGTAGCTTCTAATCCAAAATCCCTAAAAATATCATCAAACAATCTATATGTCCCACCATATAAATCATCAGATAATATTATATGATCTCCAGCCCTAAATAAATGTATACAGGCTGTAATTGCTGCAACTCCTGAAGAAAACCCTATCGCTGATTTTCCACCTTCTAAAACAGCTAATGTTTTTTCAGCTTCTTCCCTGGTTGGATTTTGAGCCCTTGCATAATCATATCCGGTGCTATTATTAAGACCATGATGTTTAAACGTAGCAGCCTGATATATCGGAAAGCTTATAGCACCAGTTTCTTTATCTCCACCTGATACTCCACTGACTGCGATTGTTTCAAAAGATTTTTTTAAAGTCATTATTTTGCCTCCTTTAATTTGCTTTGCTTAATGCATTACTTATTGCTAATATCAGAAATAATATTAATAAAAAAAGCCACTTCCAAAACAAGAAGTGACTTTATAGTCATATTATAAGTTCTACAAAAACTTAATTCCTCTCATTTTTCAAGATATTCTCTTGCAGGATTTAGCACCAACGAAAAAATTTATATATAAAATCTTTCAGGTTGCCGGGCTTCAAAGGGCCAGTCCCTCCACCGCTCTTAATAAGATTAACTTATCCAGATATTTTTTTGTTAATACTAATTATACATAGTTATAGGGACTTGTCAATAATTATTAGTAAAAATATCGACTTTCTATGTAATTAAGTTATGAATTTTTCATTCCTATCTTAAAATTTCTTCAGAATAAGAAAATAGATAGATATTTTAATTATTAGTAAAATTAAAATATCTATCTTTCTTAATTTAACCTCTATAACATAAATTATACTTTACATATACGTTTTAAATAATACAATTCATTCATCATAGGATATCTAATTTTTACTATCCACTAAGTTTAAGGTGAGCTTCGATGAATTAAACTTCTTAGAATATATATTCCTTATTTTTTATTTCCTACCTTTTCATGCTGCTTACTCATATCTTAAGGCTTCAATCGGATCAAGGCTAGCCGCTTTTTTAGCTGGATAGTATCCAAAGAATACACCAATTGCCATTGAAAAAGTAAAGCTTATTAAAATTGTTGGAATAGATATTGATATTGGTGATTTCAATACTATGCACGCAATTATTCCCATTCCAATTCCAAGTATTATACCAATCGTTCCACCAATCGTACATATTATAACTGATTCAATTATAAATTGCATCTTTATGTGACTACTTTTAGCACCAAGAGCCTTTCTTGTTCCTATCTCCCTTGTCCTCTCTGTAACAGATACGAGCATTATATTCATTACTCCTATTCCTCCTACAAGTAATGCTATAGCCGCAATTACAGATATCCCCATAGATATCATACTAAGAACTGATGTTATTTCTGCAGCATCAGCTTCATTATTCTGAACCATTAATGTCCAATTCTTATTATTCTTGTACATCTTATTCCCATACTTTTGCATATCGCTAACTAATTTTCCTTTGTCTATCCCCATTTTAGGGACTACAGTAAAATACTCAAAGTTTTTATTTTTTTGTAGTGCTTTTTCAGTTGTTATAGGGATATATAAAGAAGTTCTTCTGTCCTTTTCTGATGTAGAACCTTCACCCATTCCAAATAATGATGAATTTTCATATTGATATACACCACCTATAACATATGTCTGAATATCATCATTTGCATAAACTTTGATTTCTTTACCTAACGGATCAGTTTTTCCCTTAAAGATATTATTGACAAGCTTATCAGAAACTATAGCGACTTTGGAATTTGCTTTAACATCCCTATCAGTGATAAATCTTCCACTAATTAGTTTCAAGTTTTTAACCTGTTTGTATCCTTCATTTACTCCTGTGGTGCTTACATTTGCATAAGAATATCCATCCTTTACTTTTCCTTGTCCTAATTGTTCCTGTACACTTACACTATTAATTTTATCTTTAAATACTTCATTAAATGAATTTATCTGTTCCATTGTTATAAGATCACTATCTTCTGGCTGTTTACTAGTCCCATTTCCACTAGCAGTACCATCTTCTTTTTTTATTGCTATACCAATATCTATATTATTTGCACCCATTTTATCCATTTGAGATGATACTCTGGATGTAATTGCACTTCCAATAGAAACAATCCCTATAACAGATGATATTCCTATTATAATTCCTAGCATAGTTAATAATGAACGCATTTTGCTTGATTTTATACCTGCTATCGCAAGTGCTATATTCTCTTTTATAAACATAACTTTTCACCATTTTGAAACCTTCTAGTATATTTGTCGTTATGTTCTTCTGATACTATTTTCCCATCCTTCAATGTTATGATTCTCTCTGTTTCTCCTGCAAGTTCATAATTATGAGTTATAAAGACAATTGTCTTCTTCTCCATTTCATGTACCTTATGAAATAAATCCATAACTAGCCTACCAGTTGATGAATCAAGTGCTCCTGTTGGTTCATCAGCAAGTATTATGCTTGGATCATTTGCAAGTGCACGTGCAATTGCCACTCTCTGTTTCTGTCCACCCGATAATTCATTTGGAAGATGCTTCATTCTATCTTTCATTCCAACAAGTTCTAGAAGCTTTTCTGCCCGTTCTTTTCTCTCCTGCTTTCCCATTCCATAATAAAGCATTGGTAACTCAACATTTTTCAAAGCTGAACTCCTCGGTATTAAGTTATAAGTTTGAAACACAAATCCTATCTTCTTATTTCTAACTTCTGATAATCCATTATCTGTTTTTTCACCAACATTTGTTCCACTTAAAATATATGTTCCAGACGTTGGCCTATCAAGTGCCCCTATAATATTCATTAAAGTACTTTTTCCCGATCCTGACGCGCCAACTATTGATACAAATTCGCCCTCTTTTATTGTTATATCTATATTTTTGAGAATATCTAATTGATTGGGAGTTCCAATATAAAAGCTTTTTACGATGTTTCTCATTTCTATTATATTATCATTCAAAAAACTCACCTTCCACTTATTCGAATTTTTTCTCCAACTTTATGAGTTGAAGGGTCATCAATTATGATAATTCCATCTGATATTCCTTCACCTGATATTTCTACACTGAAATCAGATTCAAGTCCTGTATCTACTGGTAACTCTTTAATTATATATTCATTTGGTTTTTCACTACTTTTTTCTGCAACATATATACTTTTCGTATCTCCACTTTCAACTATGCTATTAGATGCAACTGTATAAATATCAGATTTTTCATTTGTAATAATATTTATTCTTGCGCTCATTCCTACCTTCATATTCTCATTTGTATTATCTACTTTAATTTTTGCCTCAAAATCTGCATCTGAGCTTGCTCCTTGAGACTGACTTTGTGAATTTTCAGATTGTACTTGAGGTGCAGATCCCCCTCCTTTTTTAGCCGCTGGACTAACACTTTCTACTTCTCCTGCAAAAGTTTCATCTCCTGTTGCATCTGTTTTTATCTCTGATCTCTGTCCAACTTTAACATTGGCTATATCGACTTCCTTAATTGGTACAGTTATCTCTATATTATCTAAATTTTCGATCTGAAATAAAACTCCATTTCCTGGATTTCCAACAACAGCATTTACATTTGTAATTATCCCATCACTTGTCGCCTTAATAGTGCAATCATCTAGCTGCTGTTTTTGCTTCTCAATCGCAATTCTCTGGCTTTTATTATTATAGTTTGTTTGTGCTGTTTCATAGTCACTTTTAGCTTTATTAATAGCTTGGTCAACTTTAACCTTAGCATTTTCAAGAGCTGTTTTTGCTTTCTCATAATCTGATTTAGCAGTGTCATAATCTATCTTAATCTTATTTAAGTCGCTCTCAGAAATTGCTTGAGCGTTAAATAAGGCTTTATTCTTCTCATATATTTTCTCTTTATCATCAAGAGTAATTTGTGCTAAACTTAGTGTTTCTTCTGCATTTTTAATATCTGCATTTGAGTTGTTATTATATAAATTCAATTCATCATTATATTCCTTTTGAGCTGAATCAAGCTGTGTTTTAGCATTAGCTTCAGTTGCATCTGCTGTAGCTGTAGCCTGTTCAATATCTTTTTCTAACCCATTTGAATCTAGTACCGCTAGAACATCTCCTACTTTAACCTTATCTCCCTCTTTTACTTTCACCTCTTGGACTGGATTGTTTAAGGTACTGTATATATTAGTCGATTCTTTACTTTTTATTTCTCCCAAAACATTAACACTATTTACAATCTTCCCCTTAGAAAGAACTGTACACTTTACTTGCGGAGCTGACTTAGGCATAATAAACTTTCCTATTATAATAGCTCCAACTATTATAAATATTGTACATATTAATATTATTTTTTTGCTTGGCTTCTTTTTTAGTTTCATCCCCTTAAGACTTATGCCCTTAGGTTTTAACTTTTTCATATCTAATTTCGGCATTTTTAAAACTTCCCCCTATTCTTAACAGCCTTTTTATCCATGTAATAGTAATTAACTAACATTATTATATATGTTACTCTTTAAGTCCCACTAAAACTTACACTGTTGTTATAAACGTCCACTATATCGAATTTATGTAACTTTATTAACCTAATATTCATCAGTATATCATTAATACTTTAATATAACCCTTAACAAAACATTAATTTTTCCTTAAACAAAAGCTAATACAAATCCATTACTGTCATATCACTTATATAATAACCTAAGTTTAATTGTTCTTATATTGATAAACCTTACATTTACCTTTCAATTCTGTAACAATAATATAGCTAAAGATACATTATGAATAATTCCACTTAACATAAAAGGCTGCTTTGAATAAAATGGATCCTATAGAATGGACAGTTAGAAAAAAGGCTTATAAAGCTAAATTTCTTACTGACTCTATTTTACAGGGTCTTTTTTTGTTACAATTAATTTCAGTATAATTGGAGGGATGTTTATGGGCGTCAATCATTTTACAGAAGAACAACAAGAAGAATTGCGAAATAATCCATATATCGAAAAAGTTAGTAATAAATCAATAGCTTATACAACTGAATTTAAAGAACTGTTTGCAAAAGAATACCGTGCCGGAAAAATACCATCTCAAATATTGACTGAATGTGGAATTAATCATAAGTTCTTAGGTAAAAAACGTAAGGATGCTCTTGTTGCAATGGTGAAGAGATGTGAATTTCGCTCAGATGGCTTTGAAGATATAAGAAAATGTAACTTAGGTCGTCCAGTTGCAAAGGATTTAACTGATGCTGAACGAATTGCCAGACTCGAACATCAAATTAAATATTTAAAACAAGAAAATGAATTTTTAAAAAAAATCGAATTTCTAGACAAACAAGCCGAATGGAAGAACAAACAGAATCAACGCCAGAAGAAAAATTCAAACTCATCCAAGAAATGACTCAGCGTGATAATAATGAATTAAATATAAGTTGGCTATGTAAAATGGCTCGCGTGTCGCGAAGCGGATACTATAACTGGCTTCATTCATTTGGGCAACGATGTAATAAGGAAGAACAGGATAGAGCTGATTTTACACTAATATTAGAAGCCTATAAGTATCGTGGATATGATAAGGGTAGACGTGGAATATATATGCGGCTGCTACATATGGGCGTGCGAATGAATCAGAAAAAGATTAGCCGTCTAATGAAGAAATACAATCTCTTTTGTCCAATTAGGAAGGCCAATCCGTACCGTAGAATGGCGAAAGCTCTTAAGACAGATGCCATATCTGATAACCTTGTAAAACGTGAATTTGTAGAACATGGTGCAGGGAAAATACTTCTTACAGATATCACATATTTATTTTATAACCATGGCTGTAAAGCTTATCTTTCTGTCATTAAAGATGCGTATACAAAACAGGTTCTGTCATATGTAGTAAGCGAGTCTCTTGAAGTTGATTTTGTGTTAGAAACTATTAATAACTTAATTGATAAACATGGAGACAGCCTTCAAATGGATGCTATTCTTCATTCAGATCAAGGCTGTCATTATACCAGCATTTCTTTCCGTCAGTTGCTGAAAGACAAAGAGCTGAGGCAGTCTATGTCACGAAGGGGAAATTGCTGGGATAACGCACCGCAGGAATCTTTCTTTGGGCATATGAAAGATGAAATACATCTAGACAGATGCAGTACTTACGATGAACTTTGCAATGAAATTGATAATTATATGGACTATTATAATAATGAACGTTATCAGTGGAAACTAGCGAAGCTGGCACCAAATCAATATGCAGAATATATAATAACTGGAAAGCATCCGCTCAACGATGAACAGACAGGTCTTCCATGAACTGGGTATGGTAACGTTGGCTATACATAGCCCGGTATTCATCCTTAATCAGTGATTCAGAACTACACTCTGGATTGATCATGTCATAGAAATACATTTCATATGCGAGGTCATGGAAATCGGTTTTTAAAATCCATTTCAGCACATAAAACAGATAGTCAAGTTCTTCTGTAATTATCACAGCTTCCATCATTTGTACATAAAACCATATCCACTTCACTTCATTAAGCTGTTCGCAATAACGAATAACATAAGAGGGAATATCATCACTTAACATAGATTCCTTGAAAGTATTTAAGTTTTCTATAAATTTTCTATTTATCATAATAATACAAGATACAGTTAGCTATTAAGATGAACCAACATCAAATCCAAAGGATTCAATGTTGGCTCATCTTTTCTGCATCTCCTCCTTACGGATAAAATACATGATTTAGATTTAAAATCTAATGCCTTTTTTTATAAATGTCCTTGACAATGGGACCACTTTAGAAATAATTATTCCAAAGCAGCCTTTTATATTTGTTAACAATAAAAACTCTATTTAATTTGAAAAAACTCATCTTTAATATTCCCATTTAGCGTCGGCGATAATTCATTTAATTTCCTTAATATACTAGTCTTACTCTCACCACCTGCTAAAGTTGGAATATAATCATTTTTATCATTTCTTGAAGAAATCATTGCTGGAATTACTTTATATTCAAGACCAGATAATTTATCATCTTCAATATTAACTTTAATTTGAAGTATAAAAGTTCTTTTATCTGATGGATTAGAATTTCCTCCAAAACAAAAGTTTCCCATGGAATATGCTATAAATCTCCCCTTATAATTTTCCATACTTTCAATTACATGTGGATGAGAACCAATAACCGCATTAGCTCCATTATCTATAGAAAATCTAGCTAAACTTTTTTGAACATCATCTGGTTCATATTTTCTCTCTACTCCCCAATGAAAGTATGGAATAACAACTTCTGCTCCCTGCTTTCTTAACTCACTAATATCGCTTATTATTTTAGATTTTAAATTATTAGAATATTCCCAACCTGTATACCCTAAAAATCCAAATTTTATTCCTTGAATATCCTTTAAGATTTTATATCCTTCACCACATATATCAATATTCTTTTCTTTTAAAGTATTAATCGTATCATTTATCCCTTGCTTTCCATAATCATAAATATGATTATTTGCTATCGTAACACCTTCTATTGATCCGTTAGTAAGAATATTAACATATTCCTTAGGTCCTTTAAAATTATAAAATACTTCTCCATCTTTATGTGCTTTATCTTTGGAATCTGTAAATGTAGTTTCTAAATTCACTAATGTATAGTCATCTTTACTAAATATGCTCGATACATTTTGCATGAAATAAGAGTAATTCTTTCCACTACCTATAAACGCTGCTGTTAGACTACCATCATAAGGAAATTTAGTATCAGTCCCTAAAGTGAAGTCCCCTGCGAAAGAAATAACAATCGTTTTCTTTATTGGTTCTTTGAGTTGATTAGTTTTATACTTGTCATCATCAATTGACTTATCAGTTTCTCCATTTACTTTATCGTTGGCTGTATTTTTTTTATCGCTTAATCCTTCTCTATACTTTAAATAAATTAATGAACTAGTTAAGACTAATATAGTTACCAATATAAAAGTTATATATTTTAAATAATTATTTTTCTTCTTATCTCTTATGTATGTTTCTCCATGGCTGATCCTAGAGTTTTTATCATTCATATATAGACCCCTAACTTTTTAGTTTTGAGTTATCTTTATATAAATACTAACATATTATACATTTTGACTCTATATTTTATATATATTAATCACAGATTTAAGTTCTTCTGCTATTTTCATTTGTTCCCTTATGGCATTAACAATAACTTGCACTTGGTTAGTTACTCCATTCACATTCTTTTGTATATCCTGTGACTTGTTAGCTGCTTCCATTGAATTTACACTAACTACATTAATTCCCCTTGTTATCTCCATTATGATCTTTTGAATTGTTACACTTGTATTTTTGACTTCTTCTGCCATCTTAGTAATCAATTCAGAATCACTTTCATAACTTGTCGCAGTCTGAATCAGTAAATCATAATCACTATAAACATCATTCTCTAAAAAAGTCAGTAAGTCCTTGCTATAATTACTCAGATTATTGAATGCTTCTTGGACTTCATTAATAACATCTTTTATTTCGTTAACAGTTTCTTTGCTTTGCTCTGCAAGTTTCATTATCTCGTCAGCAACCACAGCAAAGCCTTTCCCTTGATTTCCAGCTCTTGCGGCCTCTATAGATGCATTAAGTGCTAATAGGTTTGTTTGCTCTGATACGCTCGCTATTACATCTGCCATTATCTTTATATCTCTAACTACCTTTCCTTGATCAATCGCATTTGTAATAGTATAAATCTTTTCTTCGCAGATTTCCCTTGCTTTCTGAGCCGCTCTTTCTCCTTTTTCTTTAACTTTAACAGCCTTGCATCTTATTACTTCTGCTGACTTACTATCTTTTATAGCTATTTGATTTAATCCTGAAACCACTGTTTTTATATCAAATGTTGATTTATTAACATTTTGAGAAATCTCACTTAATTGTTCAACTTCACTCGATATTGATTTAGTAGATGAATTAACTTCCACTATTCTTTGATTTATATTACTTACTATTTTATCTAGTTTTTCACTTGATTCTGTTAATAACCTTGAATATGAATGTATATCTCCAACCATATCTCTGTTTACATTAATAGCCCCATTTAAGCTTTCTATAACATCTCCAATTTCTCTATCATAATTCCCTTCAATCTTAGCAGTTAAATCTCCTTCTTTTAACGAATGTGAAAGTTTACTTAAATCCTTTAGGGGCTTAAGTATTCCTCTCATTATTCCTATGGATAGAATTATAGTTACTACAACGCCAATGATAGATATTATACCTGCTATATTCGTAAATTTATTTATTGAGTTTTGCATTTCTACAATCGATGCCCTCATATTTTGTTTAGTTACAGTTTGTACCGCTGCATTATTTATTATATTTTGTGTTACTCCTAGTTCATTTATAATATTTTTCATTTGATATAAGCATATAGTTGCAATAGAAAACATAAAACTTAAAACTATAACATAACTTAACAATACCTTACTCTTAAGACTATGCATATTACGTCTCTTTAATAATATACCTTTTTCCTCCATCGTAACCTCTCCTTTACTAAAGTAATTTTAACTAAAACCAATATCTTATGTCTTGTAAATTACTATTGCATTGAGTTAAACGTTAACAAAGATATCAATTATTGTTTGTTTCTAATCTACAATAATATTACCAGTAATTATGTAAATAAGAATAAAAGAATTCCCCCTAATTGCAAACAATAACTGTTTGTTAAGGAATTCCTTTATCTGAAATATATTTCTAATACTTAATAAAAATCAAGAAGTGTTAGTAAGGTTTCACCTAGCATCAATTACCTTCAATCATATGAACATATTCTAAATTTAAATTTCATATTTTGTTACTTAAATGATTCTCTTTTTACTAGCTTAGTATCTATAATATAGTGATTTATCGATGTATAATCATTTTCTAAAAAATCTATTAAAATTTTTGTAGCATGATACCCTAATTCTTCAGAATTAATATCAACTGATGATAATGGTGGTATTTGGAGCTCCGCTAATGGACTATTATTAAATCCTACCACATCTATATTTTTAATTTTTCTCTCATTAAGTACCTTAAGTATCCCAAATGCTAATACATCATCTTCTGCTATAATTGCTGTAGGAGTAATGTTTTCTAGCAATTTAATTGTTCCGTTTATTCCTTCTTGTTCATTAAAATCATCCATAATTACGAAATTTTTATCCTGTATTGAAATGCCATTAATTTCGCATGCAACTTTGAATCCTTTAAATCTATCTTTTGTAACATTCCATTCTTTCTTTGCCCCTAGAAAAGAAATGCATTTATGTCCCTTTTTTACAAGCTCATTTACTAAATTGTAAGTCGCCTGAAAATTGTCATTGTCAACCCACAGTAAATTTTCTGATTCTTCTGGCCTTCCTATTACTACGAATGGAAATTGTGTTTCTTTAAGATATTTAATACTTCTATCATCAGTTCTTGCACGTAATAAGCATATTCCATCAACTAAGTTACTTGTTATGAAATTATTTATATATTCTAATTCAGCTTTTTCATCCTCGCTAAATGCATATGTAATATAATACCTTTTATTTTGAGCATATTTGCTCATTCCCTTCATAGCTTGAATAAAAAACGTGTTAGTTATCAAATCTTGAGCTTCATTAGGTAAAACCACACCTAATATTCTACTTTTCCTATTTGCAAGACTCCTAGCTATTGCATTTGGCTTGTATTTCAATCTTTTTATCGCATCTCTAACTCTTTCCTTAGTCTCTTCACTTATCTGCGAACTATCTGATATAACTCTCGATACAGTTGATGGAGATACATTCGCTTCTTTTGCTACTTCCTTTATTGTAACTTTCATAACTTACTCCTATTCTCAATAATAAATCACTCATAAAGTTTATTAACATAAAAACATCTAAGTCACATTCTAATATACTATCTTTTTAGGAATAATCACTTAATGACAGTAAAAACTTATCTATGTCATGCTTTATAACTATTTTCCTCTAATAATTTTAATATTAACATACTTAAAATGATGTTACAATTACCATATATATGGTTTTATTAAACAACAATCAAATAATCTCTCTTTCTATTACTATGAAGTATAAACTGAGGCACACCTCTAATTAGCAAATAGATATGTAGCTAATCTCCACCATAATTAATGAGTATATATTATTGCAGAGATTATTTTTCATATAAATTATCACTATCCTTTACTTTTACTATAGTACCTGCTAATTATCACACCTTCCATAAGTTCTAGTAATCTGATGAATTTTTTCTGCCAACTGATCTGTCAATACACCTTTTTTTACTCTCCAGCGCCAATTCTTCCCCAATGTTGAAGGTAAATTAATTCTAGCTTCATTGCCTAGATTCAAGAAATCTTGCATTTGTGCTATAGAAATATTCGCAATACTACTCCAAGCTCCCCTAATAAATCCCCAGTTATACCCCTCTTCTTTATTTAGACCTAAATACTCTATCGCTCTTTGAACTTCCCCTTTAGGTGCTGTTGTTTCAATCCATCCTCTTACAGTATCATTATCATGGGTACCAGTATAAACTATAAAATTCTTTTCGTAATTATGAGGTAAAAAAGGATTTGAGCTATCTGTATCAAACCCAAATGTCAATATTTTCATTCCTGGGAACCCAGTATCATTTCTAAGCTTTATTGTTTCTTCAGTTAGTGTACCTAGATCTTCTGCAATTATATTAACATCGCCAAGCTCATCTTTAATTGCATTGAAAACTTTTATTCCAGGGCCTTTAACCCATTCACCATTTTCTGCTGTTAGATCTCCATAAGGAATTGACCAATATGATTCAAATCCTTTAAAATGATCTATTCTAAGTACATCATATAAGTTCAAACTTTGTCTTATACGATCAACCCACCATTTATAATTCGTTTTCTCCATATAGCTCCAATCATAGATTGGATTTCCCCATAGCTGTCCTGTATCAGCAAATATATCCGGAGGACACCCAGCAATTTTTAATGGTTTCAGTGTTTTTTTATTAAGTAAGAATGCTTCGGGATTTCCCCATACATCAGCACTGTCCTCTGCTACATATATAGGCATGTCTCCTATTATTTCAATTCCCAAATTATTAACATAGGCTTTTAGATTTCTCCATTGTTTATGGAACTCATACTGCAAAAACTTCCAAAGCCCTATTTCATCTTCTAATAAGCTTTTATACCTATCTATTGCTTCTGTTTCTCTTAACCTAATGTCCTCATCCCATTCGTGCCAGCTCTTTAAATCAAAATGTTTTTTTACTGACATATATAATGCATAATCATCAAGCCAATAGGATTCAGCCTCTTGAAATTTAATTAAATCTTCATCTTGATTTAATTTAAATTTTTCATATGCTATTCTTAATACTCTTAATTTTTCTTTAAAAATCAAACCATAATCTATATCCTCTGAATTTTCTCCAAAGTTCACTGAATAATAATCACTTGCATCTAAAAGTCCATCCTGTCTTAAAATATCAAAATCTATAAAATATGGATTCCCAGCAAATGCCGAGAAAGATTGATATGGTGAATCTCCAAAACTTGTAGGCCCAACCGGTAATATCTGCCAATATTTCTGACCAGCCTTTTTTAGAAAATCTCCAAACTTATATGCTTCTTTACCAAATGTCCCTATTCCATACTTTCCTGGCAGAGAAGCAATGTGCATTATTATACCACTACTTCTATTCATATCTTCCTCCTAATTTCCACCTTTTGTTTAAAATTTATTTTTATAACCAATCTCTATTCTTCTTATGCCTTAAGCAACCGCTTGCATGAGAAATCATATTAAATTGAACTAATAAAATATAGTAGCTAAAGACTAAAAGGTTATCTCAAAAGCATTTTAATTTTTTAGGTTTCCTAATTAAAATTTAAATTATATTGTCTTACTTTCAGTAAATACTTTAACTAGCAAAAGTTGAACTTTGATTAAAAAACCTTACCTAAGATACCTCTATACCTTTAAGTTATTCTCAACTCTTTATTAATAACTATTTTATAGATCCTTGAACAATACCTGCAATAATATGCTTTTGAACAAAGAAATAGAATATGATTATTGGAATTATTGCTAAAATTAACGCTGCCATTGCTAATTCCCATTGCTTTGAGAATGCTCCGAAGAAATTGTTCATGGCTAATGGTATAGTATTTATTCTTCCATTTATAGTTAAAAACGGAAGTAAGAAGTCATTCCATATCCATATACTATTTAAAACTGCGACTGTAACAGTAATTGGCTTCAATAATGGTAATATAATTTTCACATATGTTTGCCATTTGCTGCATCCATCTATGGTTGCGGCTTCTTCAACTTCTTTTGGAACTCCTTTAATAAAGCCATGATATAAAAATATGCTCATACTAACGCCAAACCCTATGTACATGAATATGAGTCCATAGTGTGTTCCTAGCATTTGAAATGGTCCGAATTGAATTTTTGCCATCCATTTTACAAGTGGTATCATTACTGCTTGAAATGGAACGATCATCCCTGAAGTAAATATATAAAATATTATCTTACTCTTTCTTGACTGATCCCTTACTAACATCCATGAAGCCATTGATGAAAAAAGAATTATTAGTACCACACTTCCTATAGTTATTATCATAGAATTTGTAAATGAACTTATTACACTCATTTTTTTCATAGCATCTAAATAATTCTGAAAATTCCATGTGTCAGGAAGACCAGTTGTGTTTGAAAAGATCTCTCTTCTTGTCTTAAATGAATTTATAAGCATCAAGTAAAATGGTGTCATATATGCTATCAATAGTAACCATGAAAATACTTCTAATAGTTTTAATCTACCAGTATAACTATCTAGTGTCTTCAGCTTTTTATTTGCTTTAACTTTTTCTATATTATTAACAACTTTACTTGGCTCCATTATACCTCTACCTCCTTTTTCTTATTAAAGTAAACTTGAGTTAAAGAAATAGTAGTTACTAGTACAAAGAATATAATAGCTTTTGCTTGTCCTATTCCCATATTGTTCACAATAAAAGCTTCATTGTAAATATTTAATGCTAACATTTCAGTAGTTTTCATTGGTGTAAGTGAAAAATTTAAATCAAATAACTTAAATGAATTTGCTAAAGTTAAGAATAAGCAAATTGTGACTGCTTGTCTAACCATAGGTATTGTTATATTTTTAAATGTATGCCACCCATTAGCTCCATCAATATGCGCTGCTTCTATTAAGTCAGTTGGAACATTTTCAAGGGCTGCCACATAAATAACCATTATATATCCAGCATATTGCCATGTCGAAACTATCAACATTGCTAGCATTGCCGTAGTTGGAGCTTGTAAAAGTGATGTTGAAAGTGTTGCACTTCCCAATGCTTTACCAACTCCTGTAAATACTGAATTAAACATAAATTGCCATATAAAACCTAAAATTAATCCTCCTATTAAGTTTGGCATAAAGAATCCGGTTCTTAAGAAACTACTAGTTTTTAATTTTCTAGTTACTATATATGCTAGTCCAAACCCTATTATATTTATAGTTATTACACTCGCAATTGTATATAATACTGTTATCTTTAGAGAATATATAAATTGTACATCTTTAAAGATTCCTGTATAATTTTTTATTCCAACAAAATCATAATGAGGATTAGCACCATTCCAATTTGTAAATGTATAATATATACCTATTATAAACGGAATTATTACAACCATTGTCATAGCAAATAATGCTGGTCCGACAAAAATCCAAAAATCTTTAATATCTCGTGATTTCTTGCTCATACACTTACTCCTTTCCTAATAATATTTAGCGCTATCTTATAATTTAAAATATTTATACAAAATTCATGAGGAGGTATTAATCCCCTCATGAATAAATCTTATCTAATATTATTTAGCTTTTGTAGCATCCTGAATTCCTTGTAACATATCTTTCTTTGCTTGTGGCCCCATATCAGTATTAATAAATTTAGAGAATAAAGGCGCTAAGCTATTCTTGTTAAATCCATCTGGTAGATTAGTGAATGCCCAAGGGAGAGTCTTTCCTTCTTTGTTATATTCAGAAATTGATTTATTTAATTCATTATCACTTTCAACTGTGAAGTTTGTAAATGCTGGAATCATATTCATATCCTTAACTAATGCCTCTTGACCTGTTTGACTTGTAACCATCCAATCTAAGAATTCTTTAGCTTCTTTATTAATTTTAGAATCTTTATTTACTACCCAATACATTGGAACACCTACTGGAATAGACCCGCTCATTTTGGGATCATTATTAATTGCAAGTGGTGCAAATCCCATATGGAACTTCTTATTTGGATCTTCTAGCTTTTGTAAATCTCCAGCAACCCAGTTACCTTGATGTAAAAATGCAGTTTTTCCAAGTGCAAAGTTACCAACTTGAGTACTATAATCTATAGTATCTAGACTTTTTCCTCCACCATATTTACAAAGTAATTCAACTAAGTTCATCCAATCATTAAATTGTTTATTATTAACTATATCCGCTTTACCTGCAAGATAATCCTTTGTAAATTGAGCTGGATTATCTTGAGTTGCTAACGGTATATTAAATGTATGATTACCGGTAACCCAAAATTCTTTTGTTGTATAAGAAACAACATTATCAAGACCTAATTCTGCCTTTTTACTATCTAGTGTTTCAAACGCTGCTTTTAATTTGTCAAAAGAATCTAGAGACTTGGGATCGATACCAGCCTTGTCCAAAATATCTTTATTGTATAATAATCCATAACCTTCTGTTGCTGCTGGCATTCCATACACTTTTCCATCAATAGTCACCGTATCTAATGTACCTTTAACAGCATTCTTAACCCAACCTTGATCGCTTAAATCATCAATTTTATGTTTCCAAGTTTCATAATCTCCAGCACCTTGAATCATAAATATGTCTGGCTCAGTACCTTTTTGAAATTCTGCCTTTAATGATGCACCGTAATCAGCACCTCCACCAACTGAAGTAACTTCAACTTTTACGCCTTTTTCCTTTTCATATTTTTTAGCAAGTTCTTGAAGTGCATCATTAATTTCAACCTTTAGTTGATATACTTTAATTGTTTTTCCGCTTCCAGAATCACTTGAACTTTGCGAACTTGCTCCCGATGAGCTTCCGCATCCAACCATAGTCCCAGCCAATAATGTAGAAGCTAAAATTGTTGATAATATTTGTTTTGTTTTCATTTAAATACCCCTCCATTAAAATTTTGTTTAGCATCCTGAATAACTTTCAAAAATACTAAGCATTTATTTATATAACACATATCTAGAAGTCAATTTAGATATATAATGTTAATCAATTGCCATCTTCGCAATCGTTTGCGAAATCTTTAAAAAAATTTAGTCTTTTTAGCGTATTAAGCTATCCAGACTCCATTTGTTAACCTTTTCTGAAGTAAATCTACTTCTTAATGATATAAGTATATCAACCAAAGAAAACTTTTACAACCTATATTTTCCTTTGTTTTCGATTAAATTTAATAACTTTTCTATGTTTTATTAAGATTTACTCAATTATAGGCCATTTTATAAAAACGGTTGCATGATTTTTTTATTTTATTTATATTTACTTTTACCATTATAAATACTGATTAATATTAGCTTATCTTTTCTTGTTAGTTTTTTTATCTGGTACTCTCTTTTCATTGCATCTTTTTTATTTTCAAATACTTCATGATATACTAATTTAACAGGTCCCCTACCCTTCGTATATTTTGCTCCACATCCTTTTGAATGCATTTGAATTCTTTTGTCTAAGTTATTTGTCCACCCTGTATAAAGTGTTCTATCTGAACATTCTACAATATATACATAATTCATATATTACCTCAACTCTTGATCTATAATTTAACATGTTAATAAAATTCAAAATCTTCGCTAATAAAATTATATCAAAAAAGAAGACGATCATCTACGAATCTCGTCTTCTAAAAACTTTAAATATTAATCTACCTTTGCTGTATCAATCCAGCTCATCATACCTCTTAGTTCCTTACCAACCTTTTCGATTGGATGCTCTGCTTCCATTCTTCTTCTTGCATTAAATCCTGGTCTATTAGTTGCATTTTCTAACAACCAGTTCTTAGCAAATGTTCCATCTTGAATTTCAGTAAGAACTTTCTTCATTTCCTTCTTAGTCTCATCAGTTATTATTCTTTTACCAATTTGGTAATCCCCGTATTCAGCAGTATCTGAAATTGAGTATCTCATCATGCTTAATCCACCTTGATATAATAAATCAACAATTAATTTCATTTCATGCATACATTCAAAGTAAGCATTTTCTGGAGCATATCCTGCTTCTACTAAAGTTTCAAATCCAGCTTTGATAAGTTCTGAAACACCACCACAAAGTACTGCTTGCTCTCCGAAAAGATCTGTTTCTGTTTCATCTTTAAAAGTAGTTTCAAGAACACCAGCTCTTGCTCCACCAATTCCATTTGCATATGCTAAAGCATATTGTTTTGCTTTTTCAGATGCATCTTGATGTATTGCTATTAAGCAAGGTACTCCAGCACCTTCTGTATATGTTCTTCTTACTAAATGCCCCGGACCTTTAGGTGCAACCATGAATACATCAACAAATGATGGTGGTTTAATTTGTCCAAAGTGTATGTTGAATCCATGAGCAAATACTAATGCGTTTCCTTCTTCTAAATTAGGAGCTATTTCTTCATTATATATTTTTGCTTGTTTTTCATCTGGTAATAAAATCATTATTAAATCTGCTGCTTTTGCTGCATCTGCAACAGTTGCAACTTGTAATCCTGCTGCTTCTGCTTTAGCCCAAGATTTACTTCCGTTATACAATCCAACAACAACATCTACTCCACTTTCATGAAGATTTAACGCATGTGCATGCCCTTGGCTACCATATCCTATTATAGCAACTTTCTTTCCTCTTAATAAATTTAAATCTGTGTCTTTTTCATAATACATTTTTGGCATTTTAATGACCTCCTAGTTAATATTAATATCTTCTTCACTTATTATTTGGTTAATTGGCGCACCAGGTGCAACCATAGGAAAAACTTTTTTATCACTGTTTATTAGATAATCTATAAGAACTGGACCTTCTGAATCCAGAGCTTTTCTAAGTATATCGTCTATTTCATCTACTTGAGTTATTCTAAATGCTTTAGCTCCAAAAGCTTCAGCAAGCTTAACATAATCTGTAGGTCTATCTAAGGTTGTCTCAGAATATCTTCCTTCGTAGAAGAAATCTTGCCATTGCCTTACCATTCCTAAACAATTATTATTCATAATAACTTGAATTAATGGAAGATTGTTTTTAACAGCAGTAACTAATTCATTGCAGTTCATTCCAAAGCTTCCATCTCCTGCAATGTTAAATACTCTTTTATCAAGTCTGCCTATCTGAGCTCCAATTGCTGCTCCAAGGCCATATCCCATAGTTCCAAGCCCACCTGATGTTATAAATGTTCTTTCACTTTTAAAATTGAAATATTGAGCAGTCCACATTTGATGTTGCCCAACTTCAGTAGAAATTATAAAACTTCCGTCATTTAATTTATTCAACCTATCAAAGAACAACTCCGGAGTCAAATCACAGTATGTCACTAATTTATTATTCTCTTTTAAATTATTTATGGTATTCAACCATTCGTCATTTTTCTTTTCCTCAATTATTGGTATTAATTGATTCAGTGCTACCTTTAAATCTCCAACGATACATGTATCAACTTTTATATTTTTATTTATTTCTGCTGGATCAACATCTATTTGTAAAATCTTTGCATTTTTTATATGATTTTGATTGCTTATAACTCTATCACTAAATCTAGCTCCAAGAGTTATTAATAAATCACATTTAGTTGCAGCAATATTTGATGCTTTTGTTCCATGCATTCCGATCATACCAGTATATAATTCATGATCATTTGGAAACTCTGCCATACACATAAGAGATGTTGATACAGGACAATTGATCTTTTCTGCAAATTTTGTTAATTCAGATGTTGCTCCAGATATACCTATACCTCCGCCTGCATATATAAGAGGTCTCTTGCTTTGATTTATTAACTCAACAGCTTCCTGTAATGATTTTTCTGTAATATGCTCTGATTTTCTAACTATTTCTTTAGGAATTATTTTATTATATTGAGTTTTTTCAGCAGTAATATCTTTTGGAATATCTATTAATACCGGGCCTGGTCTACCCTCCTTAGCTATATAAAAAGCTTCCCTTATTATATCCTGAAGTTCATTAATATCCCTTACAATATAATTATGTTTTGTTATAGGCATTGTAATTCCAGTTATATCAACCTCTTGAAAACTATCCTTTCCAAGTAATGGCTTTGCCACATTTCCCGTAATAGCAACCATTGGAATTGAATCCATATATGCAGTGGCAATACCTGTTACTAAGTTGGTAGCTCCAGGTCCTGAAGTTGCAAGACAAACTCCAACTTTTCCAGTGGCCCTTGCATATCCATCAGCCGCATGTGATGCTCCCTGCTCATGACAAGTAAGAACATGACGAATTTTATCCTTATATTTGTATAACTCATCATATATATTTAATACCGCCCCACCTGGATATCCAAATATAGTCTCTACCCCTTCATCAAGCAATGACTTTATTAATATTTCAGCCCCCGTCAATAACATTTTATTCACTCCTTTGCTTATAAAATGATCTCTGTTTGATAACTAGCAATGTATAAATTGATTTAGATTCTATTTTGTTGCCTCTAATTTCTCGCGAACTAGATTTCCCATTTCAATTGTTCCAACTTTCTTCTTACCTTCAGTCATTATATCTCCAGTTCTATATCCATCTTCAAGAACTGCTAAAACTGCATTTTCAATAGATTTTGCTTCTTCCTCCAATGAAAAACTATACCTAAGCATCATTGCTGCTGAAAGAATAGTTGCTAACGGATTAGCAATTCCTTGTCCTGCGATATCAGGAGCACTTCCATGAATTGGTTCATACATTCCAAGAGTTCCTTCCCCAAGCGATGCTGAAGGTAACATACCTATTGAACCTGTAACCATACTTGCTTCATCTGATAATATGTCTCCAAATATATTTGAAGTTACAATTACATCAAATTGATTTGGATCTTTTACTAACTGCATAGCAGTATTATCAACATACAAATGATTTACTTCAACTTCTGGGTAATCCTTAGCCATCTCGTTAACTACACTTCTCCAAAGTCTAGAACTTTCTAATATGTTAGCTTTATCTACACTTGTAAGTTTCTTATTTCTTTTCATTGCTGTTTCAAATCCTATTTTAGCAATTCTAGTTATTTCATTTACATTATATCTTTCAGTGTCATAAGCACTCTTTACTCCATCTACTTCTTCCAATCCTCTTTCTCCAAAGTAAATTCCACCTGTTAATTCTCTAACTATGCAGATATCTATCCCATCTTTAACAATGCTATCTTTAAGTGGTGATTCATTTTTTAGTGGAGCATATAGTACTGCTGGTCTTAAATTACAATAAAGATTTAATGCACCCCTTAATCCTAGTAGTGCTTGCTCTGGTCTTATTTTAGCAGTAGGATCATCCCACTTAGGGCCTCCAACAGCTCCGAGTAGAACTGCATCACTTTTTTTACATGCTTCTAAAGTTGCTTCTGGAAGCGGAGTTCCTTCTTTATCAATAGCGCATCCACCTGCTAATACATATTCATATTCAAATCTATGCCCAAATTTATCTCCAATAACTTTTAAAACCTTTATTGTTTCATCTATCACTTCTGGGCCAATTCCATCCCCTGGTATTACAGCTATATTACATTTCATTATGATAATCCCCCTCTTATAATTGCCTATTTCTTATTGCTTTTTAATCAAAATTTAATTATTAATTCTAGTTATTAGTATCCTTCTCTTAAGAAAATATATTAGTTTAATTTGATTCTTCTTTTAATAATCAGTTTCTCTATCTATTTCTTATATATCCAATCAATCCATCATTATCGATGATTTTTTGCATAAATTCAGGGAATGCTTCCCCTTGATACTCTTGGCTCTTAGTTAAATTTTTAATAAGACCTGTTGAGAAATCAACTTCTAATTCATCTCCTGCATCAATATTTTTTACAGCTTCATCACATTCTAAAATTGGTAACCCAATATTGATTGCATTTCTATAAAATATTCTTGCGAAAGTTGATGCAATAACGCAGCTAACCCCTGCTGTTTTAATTGCTAAAGGTGCATGTTCTCTTGAAGAACCACATCCAAAATTTTTATTTGCAACAATTATATCTCCACTCTTTACATTTTTAACGAAATCCACATCTATATCTTCCATACAATGTGCAGCAAGTTCTTTAGCATCCGAAGTGTTTAAATATCTTGCTGGAATTATTACGTCTGTATCTACATTATCACCATATTTGAATACTTTACCTTTTACGCTCATTACTAAATACCTCCTACACTAATTCAGGATCAGTTATTTTTCCAGTTAAAGCAGACGCTGCTGCCACTGCTGGACTTGCTAGATATACTTCTGACTCAACATGCCCCATTCTTCCTACAAAATTTCTATTTGTTGTCGATACACATCTTTCACCTTTAGCTAAAATTCCCATATGTCCACCTAAACATGGTCCACAAGTCGGTGTTGAAAATGCAGCTCCAGCCTCTACCAAGTCAGTAACTATTCCTTCTTTTATTGCTTGTAAATAAATTTTTTGAGTTCCAGGGATAACTATACATCTGATACCCTTTTTAACTTTCTTTCCTTTTAAGATATCTCTAGCTATTCTTAAATCTGAAATCCTACCATTTGTGCATGATCCAATTACAACCTGATCAATAACTACATCTCCAGTATTATCAATTGTTCTTGTATTGTCTGGTAAATGAGGAAATGAAACTGTTGGTCTTAATTCACTTAAATCAATTTCAAATACTTTATCATATTCTGCATCTTCGTCAGCTTCATAAACCTTCCATTCCCTAGAAGCATGATCTTTTAAATATTCTTCTGTTTTATCATCAACTGGGAAAATTCCATTCTTTCCACCAGCCTCTATTGCCATATTTGCCATTGTAAATCTATCATCCATTGAAAGATATTGTAAGCCATCACCTACAAATTCCATTGATTTATATAGAGCACCGTCAACACCAATCATTCCGATTATGTGTAAGATTATATCCTTACCACTTATCCATTTTGCTGGTTTATTCTTAAGTACGAATTTTAAAGCAGATGGAACCTTAAACCAACACTTTCCTGTAGCCATACCAGCTGCCATATCAGTTGATCCTATTCCTGTTGAAAAAGCCCCAAGTGCTCCATAAGTACATGTGTGTGAATCAGCTCCTATAACAACATCTCCAGCAACTACTAGACCTTTTTCAGGAAGTAAGCAATGTTCAATTCCCATTTCTCCTACTTCAAAGAAATTTTCTATCTCCATATTTTGAGCAAATTCTCTAATATATTTAACTTGTTCTGCTGCCTTTATGTCTTTGTTAGGAGTAAAGTGATCTGGTACTATAGCAATTTGGCTTTTACTAAATACTTTATCTGTTCCAAACTTCTTAAATTCATTTACAGCAACTGGTGTTGTAATATCATTTCCTAATACTAAATCAAGATTTGCTTCAATTAATTGTCCAGCTTTTACAGCTTCCAATCCCGCATGAGCTGCTAAGATTTTTTGAGTCATTGTCATTCCCATGTTTTAATCCCCCTTAAAAATATGCTTTTACTTTTCTTTCAATATCTTTTATTAATTTATATTCTATTGAATCTACTAGAGCTATCCAACTAGCTTGAATTACATCCCGAGATACCCCAACAGTACTCCAACTTTCAATCCCATCTGTTGATTCAATTAATACTCTTACCTTTGCCTCAGTTGCACTTTCTGAATCCAAAACTCTAACTTTATAATCCACTAATCTTGCCTGTTTTAATTCTGGATAAAAAACTTCTAGTGCTTTCCTAATAGCCTTATCTAAAGCATTCACTGGTCCTTCGCCTTCTGCTGCTGTCATCTCATTTTGTCCATCAACTGTAATGTTTATTACTGCTGTTGATGAGAACTCCTCTGATCCATAGGGTTGTTCACCAATGATCTTAAAATGATTCAATTTAAAGAACGGTTTGTACTTTCCAATAATTTTTCTTATAACTAATTCAACTGTTCCTTCTGCTCCTTCAAACTGATACCCATCATATTCTAGTTCTTTCAATCTATCTGTAATCTTTTGAACTGATTTATCATCCTTAGATATATTAGGAAATATCTTTTGTATTTCCTGTAAAATTGTACTTTTGCCACTTACCTCAGATACTAAAAAGCGCCTCTTATTCCCTACCAATTCTGGCTCTATATGTTCATATGACTTTGGTGATTTAGTTACTGCATCTATATGCATTCCGCCTTTATGAGCAAACGCTGAATTTCCTACAAATGGATCTTCATCTGATAAAGTGATATTACAAATTTCAGCAATATACCTAGATGTTTTTGTTAGATTTACTAGCTCGTTATCATTTAAAACTTTATATCCAAGCTTTAGTTTTAATGTAGGTATTATTGTGCTTAAATTAGCATTCCCGCATCTTTCTCCTATTCCAATAAAAGTTCCTTGAATCTGACTCGCTCCTGCCTCCACTGCCATGATCGAATTTGCAACTGCCATCCCCATATCGTCATGACTATGAATTCCAAGCTCAACCTTCACTGTTTCTTTTATGGTTTTAGTTATACTATATATCTCTTGAGGTAAAGCCCCTCCGTTAGTGTCACATAGTACAACTACTTTTGCCCCTGCTTCTTCTGCTGCCTTTAAAGTTGCCATCGCATACTCTTTGTTGGCTTTATATCCATCATAAAAATGTTCTGCATCAAATATTACTTCTTTCCCCTTAACACACAAATACTCAATTGTGTCTTTTATCATATTTACATTCTCACTTAAAGAAGTTTTTATAATATCTGTTACTTGAAAGTCCCATGACTTCCCAAATACGACAATTGTGTCTGCCCCTGATGACAGTAAGTCTTTTAGATTTTTGTCATCTTCTACGTTAATTTTAGGTCTTCGTGTAGATCCAAATGCTACGACCTTTGCGTTCTTAAGTTCCACATCCTTAAGCCTTTTAAAGAATTCCATATCTTTTGGATTTGATCCTGGATTACCAGCTTCAATGTAATCAACTTTCATCTCATCCAAAACTTTTACTATTTTAATTTTATCTTCTAATGAAAATGAAATTCCTTGACCTTGGGCTCCATCTCTTAGAGTCGAATCAAATATTTTCACCTGATTCTGAGCCATATATGATTATCCCCCTTTTCATTTTATTGCCTTATTGCTTTTAGATTATCTTTATTTAATGTACATTAATAAGATTCAATGGAATTTCTTATAGTTTTTTCCCCTCTTTGTAGTGCTGTCACACCTGTTCTAACCAATTCTTCTATTCCATACTCCTCCATCAGGTTTATTAATGCTGATATTTTATTTTCATCCCCAGTTAATTCTATCGTTAAAGTGTCTGTAGACAGGTCAATTATCTTGCTTCTAAAAATATTTACAGTTTCATTTATTGCGGCTCTGTTTTCTGCACTTGCCTTTACCTTAATTAGCACCAATTCCCTATAAACAGAGTCATCAGCTTTAAAGTTTATAACCCTTATAACATCTTCTAATTTATTTAGCTGCTTCTTAACCTGTTCTAATACATTCTCGTCTCCCATAAGTGTAATTGTCATTCTCGAAATTGAAGGATCTTCAGTTCTACCAACAGTTAAACTATCGATATTGTATCCTCTTCTTGAAAACAATCCACTGACTCTACTCAAAACACCAGATGAATTCTTTACTAAGACAGATAATACATGCTTCTCCATTGCCTTCCCCCCTTAAAAATGGTTAAAAAAATCCACCCTTAATGATATAAATCATAAGAAGTGGGATAATATTCCGCCTTACATAATATCACTAGGTTCTAACAAACCCTTGCATATAACGGATGCACACCGGATATCTTTTACTCAAGGAACGTTATTCCTCTTTCTGGATTCTGCTCAGGAGTGATAATTATAGAGCTAAAGTATCGATTCTCACCAGCCATCGACTCTCTGCAACTTATCTACTAAATAATTTTCTCCATCTCAGCATTTTATAGCTTAAGGACCTATTTGATTTTCCTGTTAGACTAAATTGTACTCTCGGTTTTTATTGTTGTCAACATTTTAATTATATATTTTTCATTATCATTTTTTTATATATTTACAATATATGAAAATTAACTATTTATCATTTTTTTATATGTTTTTTTAACTATTTGTCAATACACAAAGGCTTAATTTAATTGTATTAATTTTTATAGTAGCTTAAATTAACAATTTAAATAAGGTCACTTTTATTGTTTTTTTAATTTAGAGTACTACATCCTGCTAATCTTTGTTCCATAATCATCCATATATTCAACTTCTTGAATGTTTGCTAAAACTGCATCTAAACTATAATCATATATGTTAAAATTTATTTTTGCTTCACATAACTTTGAAATTATCTCTTCCTTCTCATCTTCAAAAACTAACTCTTTATTAATTTCTTCAATGAATGACACTGTTTTATATATTTCGCATTTTGCTCCCTCTTCGGCACCTAACTGCGTAAATACGTTGTACCTATATTCATCTCCACCTATTTCAGTAGCATCATTATAACCATCCTTATGAAAAACATCATCAAGACGCAATTCATAATACATATTAATATATGCTTTTACTCCTTCTATATCATTAAATCCCTTGCAATTACCGGTTGGCATCACTACTAGATATTCATTATAAGGTTCTTTGTCCATATAAATGCCTCCTTTATCAACGTATTATTATTTTATGTATTAATCTATTTATCCCCTTATTGTTCATTTGTTATTCATAAAAAATTATATGTAAAAAGACAAATTTTCAAGCAACTTTATAAACTTATAGTAATTTAAAATTAGTTTTATTTATTTTGGGTAAATAAATAAAAAGGAACTCATTTAATAGAGTTCCTCTTAACAAAATTATATATACTTTATTTAATTAATTATATTTCTTCTCGATTAAGTTTGCTAAATTATGAGCCATTTCATCTATCTCAGCTTGATTTTCTCCTTCAAGCATTACTCTTACTAGCGGTTCAGTTCCAGAGGGTCTTATAAGTACTCTTCCAACACCATTTAAAGCTGCTTCTATTTTTCTTATTTCGTTTTGTATTTCATCATCTGTCAAATATAAATCTTTTTTATCGTTTGGTATTGTTGCATTAGCTAAAACTTGTGGTAATTCCTTCATTATTGAACATAATTCAGATAATGCTTTTTCCTTTTTCTTAACTATCCCTGCAATTTGAAGCGCTGTTACTAATCCATCTCCAGTCGAATTATAATCTAAGAATATAACATGACCTGATTGTTCTCCACCTAAGACATATTTGTTTTTAACCATTTCTTCTAAAACATATCTATCTCCAACAGCAGTCTTAACAATGTTTATTTTTTCATTTTTGCATGCAATATCTAATCCAAGATTACTCATTACAGTTACAACTAATGTATCATCTTTTAACTTACCAAGTTCTTTTAAATATTTTGCACATAACATTAATATAAAATCACCATTTATTAAATTACCTTTTTCATCAACAGCTAAACATCTATCTGCATCTCCATCAAAAGCAAAACCCAAATCGCATTTCTTTTTAATTACATATTCCATTAATTCTTCTGGATGTGTAGATCCACAATTTTCATTTATGTTTGTTCCGTCTGGATTGTCATTAATTACAAATACATCAGCGCCTAGTTCTCTAAACGCTTTTACTGATGATTTATATGCAGCTCCATTGGCACAATCTAATGCTATCTTTAATCCCTTCAAGCTATAAGGTATAGTGTTTTTAGCAAATTCTATATAATCATCTAATGCTGACACTTCAATTGTCTCTCTACCCAAATCTGTGCCTGTTGGACTTGGAACTCCTTCAAAATCACTTTCAATGACTCTTTGAATCTCATCTTCCAATTCATCCGAAAGCTTGTATCCTTTATCGTTAAAGAACTTAATCCCATTATATTCTACTGGATTATGTGATGCAGAAATCATAACACCCGCATCTGCTCCATATTTCCTTGTTAAGTATGCAACAGCTGGTGTAGGTACTACTCCAAGCACTATTGCTTCAGCTCCAACTGATAATATTCCTGCTATTAATGCTGATTCTAACATATCTCCTGATATTCTTGTATCTTTTGCCACTAATATTTTAGGCTTATGAGCTCCTTCTGTTAATACATATGCTCCTGCTCTTCCAAGATCATACGCAATTCTTGCTGTTAATTCTGTATTTGCAACTCCTCTAACTCCATCAGTTCCAAACATTCTACCCATAATTTTACCTCACTTTTTTATTCTGTTATAGTCACTCAATTACTATAATATACTTAATCACTTACAATGGATAATATTATTTGTAATTTCTTCAGTGCCTACCTTAAATAGTATAATATTTTTAACACGTATTTACAATCTTCTCTTTCTGTTATAATATTACTATTTTACAATCAATTACACATAAGAATAATATTTTTAGAATCAGCGTCTATTTAGTCTATATTTTCATCTTTTAATCTTTCTAAAACTAAATTATATCCATCACTGCCATAGTTCAAACATCTATTAACTCTACTAATCGTTGCAGTGCTCGCTCCAGTTATTTCAGCTATTTCTGAGTAAGTCTTTTTACATTTAAGCAGCTTTGCTACATGTAATCTTTGTGCTAATGATTTAACTTCATTTATTGTCGCTACATCTTCAAAGAATTTATAGCATTCATCTATATTTTTAAGTTCTAAAATTGATTTAAAAAATAAATCTAATTCTTTACTTTTTAGCTTTGACTCTAAAGAACTCACTTTATCACCTCTTGTAATACTTATTTTCTCTTTAATTATAACCATCTAAAGCTTACTTTACAACTTTAATATATCAAAGCATATATTAATATGGATTATATAAAATCCGTAAAACAAAAAAAGAAGCTTATTACAAAATAAAATTTATAATACACTTCTTCTTTAATTAAATTTATAATAATATATTGATATATTCTAATTATAGATCTTCAACATTACTTTCTGCGTTTATACCACTTATCGCGTCCAATCCTTTAATATTTAAATCCTTGTATATGCTTTTTGTAGGTACTAGCCAAACTTCTCCGGTGCCTCTATATACATTAACCATACCTTCTCCACTAACTGCAGTTCCTATAATTGATTTAGATGATTTCTCCACTGAGAATTCAATGTTTCCCGTCCTTAATATAGCAAAGTTTCCATCCACCTTTAAAGTATCGTTAATTAATATACATTTAAATATTTCACTTTCTGGAACTGGGACCTTAAGAACAACTATTCCGCTACCTTCTATCCTAGTTTGATACAGCCCCTCATTCCCTAGAAAAGCTGATGATACATTTTTTTGTATTGTTGCATCAATTTCTATACCTTCTTCACATGCATAAAACATATTATCTCCCACAACTATTTCATCATCCTCTAATTCTATTAATGCAAAATGACCAAAAGAAGGCTCTAAAAATATTTCCCCAGTCCCACTATAAGTAGGCCTAAATATACTTTCCCCTATTAGTTTACTTGATATTATCTTTTTGCCAAGTCCCAACAACCCACCTGATTTATTTGTTATTTGAATCTTCCCTTTCATATAGCTCAAAGAACCTGGCTCAAGTGTTACCGAACTATCTTCTAGCAATATTCTCACTTGTTTTAATTTTATCCCACTCTTTTTCATTATGTTAAGTCCCAAAGCAGTTTGAACATCAGTCGCTCCATCTAAATTCTCGTATTCTAGGATTTGGAACCTTGATTCACATTCCATTTCAGATAACATATTTAATTTGTTAGTAAACTTTAGTGAACTTCTCATAAAATTACCCCTACCTTATAATAAGCTGTTTAATGTTTTTAATTTCCCCTTTTCTCTAACTCCTCTAAAAGAGTGAATACTCTCTTATTGAGCACAGGATGCATAAGATATGGTGCTATTTCACTTAATGGTTTTAATACAAACTCTCTCTCATGCATTCTTGGGTGTGGGAGAATCACCTTTTCATTTGAAGAAACCACTGAATCATATATAATAATATCCAGATCAATAGTTCTAGGTCCCCATTTTATAGTCCTCTTTCTATCTAGATCTGTTTCAATGCCAAGTAATACATCCATAAGTTCCTCTGCTTCTAATATAGTTTCTATTTCAACAACACCATTTAAAAAATCTTCCTGTTCTAAGTATCCCCATGGTTTTGTTTTAATAAACGATGACTTTCTTATTATTTCAATATTTTTTTCTGCAGATATTTTATTTATTGCGTCCTCTAAATACTGTTCTTTATTCCCAATATTAGATCCTAAACTTATATATGCTTTGTGCCTTCTTCTTTCAATCATTATTTCTACAGTATCTAAATGTTTTTTTATAGGTGCCCAAGGCTTTTTTAAAAACACCTTAACACCTTCTATTATCTTATATTCGTTAAGAATAAAGTCAGCTAAATTTAAAGTTGCTGTTTCTATAAGCTCATAGTTCTTTCTTTTAAATTCATCTTCAATTTTTTCACACAATTCACCATAATGAACTGTTTTAGTTAAATCTCCAGTTTTTCCTGCTAATTTCAAATCTATGTCTAGCTCAAAAGATAAAATGAACTTTTGACCTAATCTTTTTTCCTCTTCGAAAACTCCATGAAATCCAAATAACTCTAGCTCTCTTATATACATCTTATCCAAAACTCATCCATCCTATCTTCTTACGATTGCATCAGTCATCTTTGCTGCTCTTGAATTTTCAAGCACATCATGAACTCTTACAAAATCGCAAGCATCTTTCATTATTCCAATAACTGTTGTTGCAACTGTCCCCTCTATTCTTTCCTCTACAGGTAAATTAAGAGCTAACCCTATCATAGACTTTCTGGAAGTGCCAAGTAATATCGGATATCCCAAGTCCTTGATTCTTTCTAAGTTATTCATAGTTTCTAAATTTTGTTCATAGGTCTTTCCGAAACCTATACCTGGATCTAATATTATATTTTCATCTTTTACTCCAGCATCCTTAGCAATATTAATACATTCTTTCAGATCATTTAATATATCTTCCACTAAATTTTTATAATCTGTATTATCTCTATTATGCATTAGACAACAAGGTACATTATATTTTGCCGCAACTTTTGCCATATCTTTATCTTTTTTAAATCCCCATATATCATTAATAAGGTCAGCACCAGCTTGTATTGCCTGCTCTGCAACTTTAGCTTTATATGTATCTATTGATACTGATATATCAAAATTTTCTTTTATAGCTTTTATTATAGGTACAACTCTTGAAATTTCTTCTTCTTCACTTACTAACTTATATCCCGGCCTTGTAGATTCCCCTCCTACATCTATTATGTCAGCTCCATCATCTATCATTTCTTTCACATGTTTTACAGCAACATCGATGTCATTAAATTTTCCTCCATCTGAGAAAGAATCTGGAGTAAAATTTAATATTCCCATAATATATGTTTTTTCCCCTATATTAAATTCCTTACTTCCTATTTTCATTAACTTATAGCTCCTTCTAATAATATATTTTAAAATTTTTCTTTTCATCTCCCCAATTACATTCATCAATAGACTTACAGCTAATACATAGCCGTGAGAGTTTATCTGCTCTATACATGAGCTGTGCAAAGTTTTCACTTTTTTTATCTCTATGGCCTAGTATTCCTTGTCTTATAATTTCAATTTCTTCCTCATTATATCTGTAATTATGTAAAATTTCTTTTGAAATCTCCCATGATGCTATTTCATGAGGTGTTCCAGTTTCATACTGAAGCGACTTTCCTATATCATGGAGAATTGCAGTCGTATATATGATTTCTTTGTTAAATCCTAAACTTTCTTCAATATTTATTAATTGTGCTATTCGTGCTACATCTAAAAAGTGCTTTAAATTATGCTTGCAGAACTTTCTATCTTTTTCAAACTTTTTATTTCTTTTTAGATAATATATATATTCTGTGTCATTCAAAATACAATTAAATCTATCCATATCATACCCCAATTAAACTTATTCTTTACTAAATATCATTACGATTATTTTATTATATCATTTGGTCACAGTTTAGCGATATACATATGCGAATTTTATGTAAAAAAATACACCTAGAAAATATCTCTAGGTGCATCTTTACGTCTAGTAAACCTTAGCTTGTTCTTCTCCATCAAGTACTCTTATAGCACCTTGAGCTAGAGCAAGTAATTCATCTTCTCCAGGATAAACTGTAACTGGGGCTATCCATTCAACTTTTGCTTTAAGGTCTGGAACAAGTGTTGGTGAGTATGCAATTCCTCCGGTAAAAATAATTTGATCAACTTTACCTTCTAATACAACTGACATTTCTCCGATTGCTTTTGAAATTTGATAAACAAATGCTTTGTATATTGATTCACATTCTTTATCTCCTTCTTCCATCTTATCAATAACACCTTTTACATCATTTGTATTTAGATAACCAACAAATCCACCTTTTCCTACAACCTTGCCATATACTTCTGCTTCACTATATTTTCCACTAAAACACATTTTAACTAAATCACCAATTGGAACTGATCCAGCTCTTTCTGGTGAGAATGGGCCATCTCCATCTAATGCATTATTTACATCGACAACTTTCCCATGATTGTGAGCACCAACCGAAACGCCTCCACCCATATGTACAACTACAAGATTTAGGTTTTCATATCCTTGTCCACTTTCTTTTCCATATCTTTTAGCTACTGCTTTTTGATTTAAAGCATGGAATTTACTTTTTCTTGGTAATTCTGGTACTCCAGATAGTCTTGCTACATCCGCTAACTCATCTGTAACAACTGGATCTACTATAAATGATGGAATATTTAATTCATCTCCAATTGACTTAGCAATTATTCCGCCAAGGTTAGAAGCGTGAGGTCCTTGAACTCCAACTTTTAAATCTTCAACCATTGCATCATTTACTGCATATGTTCCCCCTTCAACTGGTCTAAGCATTCCACCTCTACCAACAATAGCACTTAAAGTCTTTATATCAAAATTCTTTTCTTTAAGAACATTTAATATAACTTCTTTTCTAAATTCGAATTGATCATATATTGTATCATATCTCTTTATTTCTTCATTTGTGTGTCTTAAAGTTTCTTCAAATAGTTCCTTTTCTCCTTCGTAAACACCAATCTTTGTTGATGTTGAACCTGGATTGATTATTAATAGCTTATATGACATTCTGAATCCCCCTTAAATTTAATGCATTCTATACAGTCATAATGCATAATTTTCGGAAGAAATTATTATAGAATCTAAAAGTGCATTGCAAATTCCATATAAATCTCTCCATTAATTATGCATTAATTATTATGGATTGATTTATTACTTATTTCTTGCTGCAACTAATGCTGCAAGAGCAATTGAATTAACTTTAGTTTCGAACGAATCTGCTCTTGAAGTTAAAATTACTGGTGCTGATGTACCTACTAAAAGTCCACCATTTCTTGATTTCGAGAAATATGTTAATGTCTTATACATTACATTTGCTGCTTCTATATTTGGTAATAATAATATATCAGCTTTACCTGCTACTGATCCTGTAACACCTTTATGATGAGCTGCTTCTTCTGATATTGCATTATCTAAGGCAAAAGGTCCATCAATTACGCATCCTTTAATTTGCCCCCTGTCACTCATTTTAGCTAACAATGCTGCATCAACTGTTGATTGCATACTTGTATTTACAACTTCAACTGGGCATATAGGTGCTACTCTTGGAACATCTATTCCACATGCATGAGCAACTACAACTGCATTATTTATCATTCCAACTTTATCCTTAAATTCTGGATATGTATTAAATGCTGCATCAGTTAAAAATAATAGTCTATCCCAACCTTCCACATCAAACACAGCTACATGGGACATTAATTTTCCTGTTCTAAGACCAACCTCTTTGTTTAATACGCTTCTTAGGAATGTTGCAGTATCAACTAGACCTTTCATTAACATATCTGCATGACCACTAGAAACTAATTTTACTGCTTCTAACGTTGCTTTCTTTGGATCTTTAATATCCATTATTTCATAATCAGATAAGTCCAAGTTTATTTTCTTTGCGATTTCATGGATTTGTTGTTTATCACCAACCAATATTGCTTGTGCGATGTTATTTTCTGTAGCTTCTTTTATAGCCTCTAATACTGGTTCATCTTGTGCTACGGCTACAGCCACTTTTTTTGTTGGAACTTCCTTTAATCTTGATAATAACTCATCAAAGTTTTTACTCATTTTTTGCACCTCTACTTTAATAATTTTTAACTTTTATATATAATTAATTTAGTTGTTTGTTAAATTTATATCAATCAATGCCATGAATATTTCTTTATACCTTATTGTAACAAAAAAATATTGGAAATGTTGAATTTTCAGAATATTATTTTTATTATATTATTAATTTTATATATTCATTTTTATAAGATTTCACAACATGAACGTAATATAATATATCTTCCTCATCTTCTGAAAAGATTATACTAATTCCATTCATGTTACTTATAATCTTATTTTGGTAAATCGAATTTTTCAATTATATGTTCGGCAACCCTTATCCCATCGACAGCCGCTGATATTATACCACCTGCAAATCCTGCTCCTTCTCCAGTTGGATAAAGTCCGCATACATTTATACTTTCAAGTGAAGCATTTCTATTCAATCTAACTGGTGCTGATGTTCTTGTCTCTATTCCAGTTAAAATTGCATCTTCTCTTGCATACCCTTTTATCTTTTTATCAAAATTTATGATTCCTTCTTTAAGAGCCTCTACAACATAATCAGGTAGACATTCTTTTAATTTCCTAAATTCATACCCTGCAGTATAACTCGGGATGACCGCACCCAACTTAGTTGACACTCTATCTTTCATGAAATCTCCTACTAATTGAACAGGTGCTTTATACTTTCCACCACCTAGCTTAAATGCTAAACTTTCATAATGCCTTTGGAATTCCATTCCTTTAAGAGGTGAACTTCCTTCAAAGTCTTCTGGAGAGACAGTCACCACTAGTGCTGAATTCGCATTATCTAAATCCCTTGCGTGATAACTCATACCATTAGACACAAGTCTTCCTTCTTCTGATGCTGCCGCAACCACTACTCCACCAGGGCACATGCAAAATGAATATACACCTCTTTTTAGCTTTTCACTTTGATATGTAAGTCTATAATCTGCCGCATGTAATTTAGGATGATTATGATTGTTGCCATATTGGTTAACATTTATTAATTCTTGTGGATGTTCAATCCTTACCCCTATTGCAAATGCCTTTGCATCCATTGATACATTTTCTCTATATAACATTTCATATGTATCTCTTGAACTATGTCCTATAGCTAGCACTAAAGCCTCACATGTAATATTCTTTCCATTGACAACTATGTTCTCTAACTTTCCATCTTTATATGTTATTTTCTCTAACTTAGAATTAAAGTTAACCTCTCCTCCAAGTCTCTTTATTTCTTCTCTGATATTCTTAACCACACCTTTTAAAAGATCTGTTCCAACATGAGCTTTGCTCTCATATTTAATTTCTGTCGGTGCTCCTGCCTTTATTAGTTCATCAAGAACGAATGAGCATCTGTGATCTTTAATTCTTGTAGTTAATTTTCCATCAGAAAATGCACCTGCTCCTCCTTCTCCAAATTGAACATTTGATTCTAAATTAAGACGTCCATCCTTCCAAAACTTTTCCACAGTTTCAGTTCTTTTATCTACATCTTCCCCACGTTCATACACAATTGGTTTATATCCATACCTTGCTAATGTTAATGCTGCAAAAATTCCTGCTGGCCCAAATCCTACAACTACTGGTCTCGCTTTAATTTCTTCGGTACCACTTTTTATTGACTCAATTTCTCTAATTTCTTCAAAACTTATATCCTTATCATGTATTCTTGATAGTAACATTTTCTCTTTTTTACAAAATAAATTAACGCTAAAGCTTACCTTTATATCATTCTTTTTTCTTGCATCTATACTTCTCTTGATTATATCTAACCTACTAATATCTTCTTTTGATATATTAAGCTTTTTACATATTTTTTTCTCTAAAACATTTAAATCATCGTCTAAACTCAGATTTATATTATTTATTCTTATAGCCACAGACTTATCACCATATCCTTTCAACAAGCAATCTATAATTATATATCTATTCAATCAAACTTCATATTTTATTTATTATTTCCCATCCTACCTTACTCCAAACTAATTCAAAGAAATTATATCATAAAAAATCACAGTATTAACAAATTAATTAATACTGTGATTTTATTATTATCCCTTTTTCTTTATTGTTACACTAACATTTCCAACATCTGATACTGTTACATTATTAGCATTAACAAGTGTTGCCTGAGGTGTGTAATCAAAAGTCCCTTCTTCTTTTACATTAGCTAAATCTAGTATGACACTTAGATTTTGTGAACTTATCTTATCTAATGCTTCTTGTGTACCTGATAATTTTACATTGGATACTAAACTTTGATTTGTAACCAAAAATGTATCACTTAAATTCTTGTACTGAACATTACATTCTATATTTTTAGTTGTATTCTCTTCCTTCTTTAATTTAAATTTAGCCTTAATTGATCCATCTCCATCACCTATCGAAATACCTTCTGGTAAGTTAAGTTTGACATCGACTTCACTATCAGGCTGCAATGACGACATGTCCACGGCCTCTGTATCTATTGATTCCAACTTATTTAAAACCTGACTATCACCTAATACAGTTACATTATTTTTACTTAATTCATACCCATCTAAAACAAATCCTTGAGGTACATTTCCTTTAGTCTTTAAATTAACTGGTACGGTCTTTCCATTCGTAACCGTAATTGATAGCTTTGCGGTTTTTATATTAGATTCAATATTGCTAACTGCATTTCCAAATGAGTCTATAAATTGTATATTATAATCACCTTGCTTATTTTTATCTACATCCTTTTCTTCGCCAGTCAAAATAGCTTCAGTAACCTTATCTACGGAACTTTTACCCCCTGTTATTGTTACGGTCTTTGGATTTATATTTTGCTCTTTTTCATAAATGTTTTCTTTATAAGTTACTTTTACTTTTGAACTTATAGTAAGTTCCTTTTGGGTCAATTCCTCTAAGTTAACTTTTATACCTAACATCCCATTATTCTTTATAGTTATATTTTCAGGATAACTCATTATTTGAACTGGTATAGTATTTTCCCCTACTTTAAGTGCATAAGCCGACATATCAGCTACAATCTTAAAATCTTCTTTCTTCACCTTTAATATTTCACTTGATGGCCCCTCTAATTTTAGATCCACCGTAAATGGCTGTTTATTTACAATTGCGAATTTTGAATCTACTAGGGAGTCCTCATTAGTTAATTCTACTGGTATTCCTTTTAATTCATATGTTCTGAGCGGGTTCTCAACATTCGAGATATATAGCCACAGAACCACTGATAACAGTAAACAAATAATTTTAACAATTAACGTTCCGTTTTCACTTTTATCCATGACCTCACCTTCTCTCCCGCCGTTTTAACTCTTTTCTGGTTTCTATTTTCTACTACTTTAGTAAGTATAAGTTTTAATCTATCTTTATCATAACCTCGTGTAATTTTTCCATTGATCGCTAGCGATACTACACCAGTTTCTTCAGATACGATTATAACTAGCGCATCAGATACTTCTGATAAACCTATCGCTGCCCTATGCCTTGTTCCTAATTTCTTATTTATAGAATTATTACTAGTAAGCGGTAAAACGCATCCAGATGCTAAAATTCTATTATTTCTTATTATTGTTGCTCCATCATGTAGAGGAGTATTAACAACAAATATATTTTCCAAAAGATTCGAGGTGATTTTGGCATCTAATACTGTTCCTGCGCCAATTAATTCATTCAACCCGGTACTTTGCTCCATTACGATTAAAGCTCCTGTTTTGCTCTCTGCTAAGTTTTGTACAGCAATTGTAATTTCATTAATCATAGTATTAAAATCTTCTCTATTATTAAGATAATGATCATCGAAAGCACTTCTTCCCAAATGTTCTAAAGCCCTTCTAATCTCTGGTTGAAAAATTATAACTACAGATAATACCCCGATGGTTAATGTCTTATTTAATATAAAATATAACATATCTAGCTTTAATAAATAACTGATTGGAATAAGTGCTATAATTAATACTATTCCCTTTAATAGCTGTTCTGCCCTGGTTTCCTTTATTAGCATATATCCTTTATAAAATATATAGGACACTACTAGTATATCTAATATGGACCATATCGATATATTAGAAAAGCTTTTTATTAACATTGTTAAAAGTTCTTGCAAATTTCTCACCTCTTTTTCTCTCACAATAAAATTATACAACAAATACTATGATATTAGATATAAAGAGAATTATTATTTTCTTACTTTTTAATTATTTTTATAGTAATTTTTTATTACTATTAATTAATTATAGTTTATATCGTTATAAAATCCTATAAATGATTATACGAATAAATAGTGTATATAATTACTTTCTTTGGCAATAATATTATTTGTTGCATTATACCGAAGGAGGTTTTTTATGAAAAAGACATATAGTATTTTTGTAACTGCGTTAATACTATATCTTTCCGTTATTAATATGAATCCAGCATTCGCGTCTAATTTGGCTGGATCTCATGGTGAAATTAAGACTACTTATGAAAATCCAAAAATGAAAGTAAACTACTTAAGTGCTAATATAAACAATTCTCAGTCTGATGAGAAAAACAACGAAGTTTTAGAAGTTTTCAAACATGATACTCAACAATTATATATAACGGGTGAAGATATAGATCTAATGGCAAAACTTGTATCTGCTGAAAGTGGTGGTGAACCATATGCTGGAAAGGTTGCTGTAGCTTCTGTAGTATTAAATCGTACTATTGATCCTCATTTTCCAAATACTATTAGAGAAGTTATATTCCAAAAAAATGCCTTTTCATGCGTTAAGAATGGTAAAATAACTGCTAATCCAGATCAAGATTGCTATAATGCAGTATACGATGCGATTAGGGGCGCTGATCCAACAAATGATGCCTTATTTTTCTATAATCCGGCTACCGCAACATGTCATTGGATGAAAGAAACACAAAAAGTGAACGAAAAAATTATAGGGCATCACACTTTTTTCAAAGTAAAAGTGTAGCCTCTATATATTGATTTAAAAATAGGGGCTGTTGCAAAACTAACATAGTTAGTTTTGTAGCGGCTCATTTTTTTAGATATAAAAAATGTGAATTCCGAAGAACTCACATTCATTGTATAATTTACTTATGCTAAAAACCAAATTACACAATAAAGATTATACTGAGATTAATGATAATTTTCAACTTATATTACCATTAAATCTAGAAAATTTAATACCATCAGATGATTCAGTCCGCTTGCTAAGCCATGTATTGGAGGGATTAGATTACACGAAGTTGTATAAGGCGTACTCTTCCGTTGGAAGAAAACCGGCAGTGGAACCTAAAATTATGTTCAAAATAATATCATATGCTTATTCTCAAAATATTTATTCAAGCAGGAAAATCGAAAAAGCATGCAAAAGAGATATAAATTTTAAGTGGTTACTTCAATGTTATAAGGCACCGGATCATGCTACAATCAGTAGATTTCGTAAAGACTATATTTCAAATGAGGTAATTGAAGATTTATTTTATCAACAAGTTAATTATTTAGCAAATCAAAATGAAATACTATTTGAAAATGCATTTATTGATGGTACTAAAATCGAAGCGAATGCTAATCGTTATACATTTGTTTGGAAAAAAACTATTTTAAAAAATGAAGAAAAAATGTTTGATAAAATTCTTGTTCTTTTAGAAAATATTAACCTTGGAGAATTAAAAAAATTTACTGTTCAGAAAGAAACATTAATAGATGATATTGATAAAATTCTTCAATGGCTTGAATATGAAAAAAAGAAAAGAAACATAGAGTTTGTTCATGGAATTGGTAAAAGAAAAACCAAAATTCAAAAGTGGACAGAGCAACTATCTGAATATAAAGAGAGAGAAGAAAAATATAATTTGAGTAAAAAAATATTTTCAAAAAGAAATAGTTATTCTAAAACTGATCCAGACGCAACTTTCATGCATATGAAAGATGATCATATGAGAAATAGTCAATTAAAACCTGCATATAATGTGCAAATCGCAGTTGAAAGTGAATACGTAACCGGCGTCGGAATATTTGATGATAGAAATGATATAGCAACATTAATACCTATGCTTAATAATATGAAAGAAAAAAATTGGTCGTAAATATCTTAATATAATTGCAGACTCAGGTTATGAAAGCGAAGAAAACTATTTATTCTTAGAATCAAATAAGCAAACTCCTTATATAAAACCACAAACTTATGAGAAGTGGAAAAAAAGAAGTTTTAAAAATGATATAAGTAAGCGCGAAAATATGAAATATGATGCTGAATCGGATTTTTATATTTGTCATAACAATAGAAAATTAATACCTACCTCTATTATTTATAGAAAATCCGCAAGTGGATACAAATCAGAAGTAACTGTGTATGAATGCGAAAACTGTGATAATTGCGATTACAAAGTAAAATGCACAAAAGCAAAAGGAAATAGAAAAATGCAGGTTTCAAAAACTTTTGTGGAAAAGCGTGAAATATCCTATAAAAATATTACAACTGAATTTGGAACTAAATTAAGAATGAATAGATCTATTCAGGTCGAAGGAGCATTTGGAGTTCTAAAAAGTGATTATGAATTCAATAGATTTTTAACACGTGGAAAAAATAGCGTTCAAACTGAATTTATTTTGCTTTGTTTTGGTTATAATATTAACAAATTACATTCAAAAATACAAAATGAAAAAACTCAGAATCATCTTCATGAATTGAAACCTACTGCCTAATTATGGAATAAATTAACTAGGCTTATTTTAGTGTGCTTAAAAATCAGAATTCTTTAAATAGGGGGTGCTTTAAAACCCCCTATATTTATATGTAGTATTCCAAAATATAGTAATTTGTAAAATGGCGTAGAATGACCCTCAATTTTTTATCAAGGTTCATTACAAAAAATGCCATATTAATAACGCACTCAGCAGTTTCTTTTAAATCTGCAAATATTCTGGCTAAACCATATCTAGTTTTACCAGTACCAAACTTTCCCTCAACTTCATTTCTTTCGCATGTATCAACATACTCTTGATTTTTTTCAGCTTTAGTTTTATTCTTTTTAGGTCTGCCTAAAGCAGGGCCGGTAATGCTAATTCCATTTTCTTTGCAATAGTTTAAGTTTTTTCTATTTCTATAAATTTTATCAGCCAATATTCTTTCAGGATAAAAGCCATTTCTTGCTTTATAACTCTCTGTTATAGGTATTAAGCTTTCGCATTCGTTGTAAGCATCCCAACTCAACTTTTCCATTCTAACATAACCATTAGCAACACTTATTTCAACTTTTGCCCCGAATTCCGTAGGAGCTTTAGTTTTTCCTCTAACAATTGGTCTAACATGTGGTTGACTGATACTAACAATCCTATTTTCTACTGTATGTTTTCTATTATCAAACATATATTTTTGTTGATGATATAACTGTAAAATCACTTCATATTCTTCTGATTGTCGACTATTAAGCTTTTTTCCATTCGCAATAAAATTTACTACATATCCAATATCTCTAGCAATATAATTTAATTGTTTCCTTATAGCTTTGCGCATCTTTTTAGAATTTTTCTTTCTGGCCTTTGAAACATTTAGAAAATCCTTACGCGCAATTTTCCTATAAGTTCTAGGCTTTTTAGATTCAGAAGGATTATGCAATTGATCAATATATCCTTCAAGTTTTTCTCTTGCAGAATTTAAAAGATTTAAATCTTGTGGATAAGTTATATCGGCTGGAGTACATGTTGCATCAATAATGATAGTGCCTTGATTAGATTGATCTGAATCATTTCCATCATCATTATCGTCATGCTTATCTTTATCATCATTATTTTTAGTAGTATCTTTAAGAATAGTATTATTCATTTCAATAATCATATCATCATCAATTCTTTTTCGAAATTCAACCATTGAAGACGCTCCAAATGGTGCGGAATTTTGGAATTCTTTCAAACCAATAAAATATTGAAGGTAAGGATTTTCGGCGATAGCAGATACCGTTTCACGATCGGAACAATTAAGTTTTTGCTTTATTATTAAGCTTCCTAATACAATTCGAAATGGTTTTGATGGACGACCATTATTAATGAATTGTTTAGCATATGTTTCTTCAAATTCATGCCATGGTATTATTGACGCTAATTTAACCCACCTATTATTTTTATCTAATTCTCCGTATGGAAATATAAAATCTTCTATTTTTAATTGGTTATCAATTGAATACATATAAATTCACTCCTAAGTGCAAGGGTTTTTACCCTATATTTAAAATATCTATGCACTTAGTATTCCATAAAATATCATACATAATACTATTCCAAACACTTAAGCCAATTTGGAGCAGCCCCTAAATAATTAATATTGTATTTCAAATATTTGGAGATTTGCTGGCTTAAACCGAAAAGGAGCATCGCTCCTGATTAAAATTTAATCATTTTGCGACACTCCCCTCTTATTACAATTACTTTTCAAAAAATCCTTTTACAATCACTTCTCCATTCTCCATCATTTTCTTTCCATTTGCAAAAACCATTTCTATATCTAAAGATTTTTCATCCACTATCACTAAATCTGCATCTTTTCCTAACCCAATTGCTCCTTTATTAGCTAATTTCATGATTGAAGCAACGTTCGATGTTACTACTTTAATAGCGTCTTCAATTGGCACATTTTGTTCAGTAATTGCATATTTAATTTCCCTGTATAATGTTGAAACTGAGCAAATTTCATATCCTTCTAACTTTCCGTCCTTATCAAATTTCTCCATGCTTCCATTTCCATCTGAAGTGAAAGTTATATGATCTATAGGTAATTTTTCATCTAAGTATTTTTTTAATCCTTCACCAGCTCTAAGTTCACCTTCTCCTAAATTCTCTAGGTCACAGCTGGTTGTTAAATCAATGAAACCACCTCTTTTAACATACTCTAAACCTTCCTTAAATAGCTTACCGTTTCTATTGATATGAGTCGGCAATAACTGAGTCTCAGGAATTTCTGTCTTATCTAGTAATTCAAATAAATAATTTAATTTCCTGTTTCCTTCACCTAAATGTATGTTAACAATTCCACACTTATTTGATAGAAGACCTCCAACTCTACTTTCTGCTACTGCATTTGCAAATACTTCAAAGGTTTGCTGAGAACTTCTATGATCTGAAATAGCTATTTCCCCTATTCCGATTATTTCTTCAATCAACATTAAATCGCTTTTAATTGAGTCTGTTACAGTCTTAACAGGCAACTCATATGAACCAGTAAAACAGTATGCAGACATGCCATCTTGTTTTAGTGCTTTCGCCTTTGCTATCAATGATTTCATACTTCTGCATGTTCCATCTGTTCCTATACATCCTACAACCGTGGTTATTCCTGCCTTAACCAAGCTAGATAATGGCATTTCAGGAGTTCTTGTGTTATATCCACCTTCGCCTCCAGCACCTATAATGTGAACATGACCGTCTATAAACCCTGGGAAAAGTAATTTATTTCTTCCATCAATAACCTCAACATCTATGGGAGCAATTTTAATATTAAGATTTTCATATATACCTTCTATTTTGCCCCCGGCTATCACAACATCTTTTATTCCAAGGTGTTTAGGTGCATACACGTTACATCCTTTAATTATTGAAATCATATTCTCACCTATCCTTTATTTAAATAAATACTCTAAATCATCACATCTAATAATAAAATGCCGATTATGTGATTATCTTTTCCTAATAGATATATTAATATGACAGTAATTTACTTTTAAATTAAGAAGAATAAGTAATTTCTAATTTGAAACTTATTTCTTATTCCTTAAGTATATTTTTTATATTATTATTAGCATACATTGAATCTGGATAATTATTTATTAGTATACTTGCATACTGCTTACTCTTATCCATATTTATAGAACTGTTTAGTAATGCCAGATCATAGAGTGATTCCTCTACATATACACCATTAGGATACTGACTATAATATTCCTCATATTGTCTTATTGCTGCAGAGTTGTCAGATAACTTTGAAGAGCTGCTTGCTCTATAAAACAATATATGTTCTTTTAAACTATTCCCTTCACAGTATGCATACGCTTTATCTAAAAAAGCTTTAGCATCTGAATATTTATTTTCATTAAAACTCTTTAATCCATTTTCATAAAATCTTGAAACCCCTTGATTTTTTATTAAATCAACAGCTTGCTTATATACTTCTTGATCATCACTAGTTATAGACTCCTGTTTAATATCCTTTATTTGTTCATATATACCATCTAAATCATTGGTATTTATTAATGCTATCATCTTATCTTTATTAAAGTTAATATTATTATTATTATGTTCATCTTTTACTTCTTCTTTTAATATCTCCGGAGCGGATTCTGTATTATCCTTTACCTCATATGTATCAGCTTCTTTATTAATATCACTTTCATCTTTCGTTGTTTCTTCAACGGTATTATTTAAACTCTTATATTTTGATACAGCTGCATATCCACCCACTACAATAGCGACCACTATAACCATAATTATTATTCCAAATAACCCTTTTGAGGAATTTCTTTCCTCTATAAATGTTCCACTGTCTTTCAATTCTTTCTCGATTTTTTTTGCTGTAATTGCATTCTTATCGATATTTAGTACTTTCTCTGCATATTCTCTTGCTCTGTAGAAATCACCTTTCCTTTGATAGCACATAGCAATTCCAGTATTCACCTTAATGGCATTAAAGTCACTTTCTGAACATCTCATAAATATATTTAATGCCTTATCAACCTTTAACTGCTTTAATGCTTGTTCTCCCTGCCTAAATAACTCTAATCTCTTTCTATCTAAAATAGAATCATTTATGTAACTTTTTGCAATATCATCATTATTTAAATCACTATTCATCTTCCATACTGTAACTGCTTCGTCTAAATTACCCTTTTGATATAGTAAGAGCCCTTTAAAGTTCAATACATTTGGGTTATCTAAACCTTCTAGTAATATATCTTCACATATTTCTAAAGCTTTATCTATTTGTCCTATCTCATAGTAACTCATAGCTTTATCATGAGCCCTTTTAACCTTTTTATTCATAAAATTCCCCTTTGTAATTCTTAATGCAATATGTTCTATCAGTTCATAATATATATTATATCGCACTCAATTATAATAATTAAGTATAAAAATTAAAGCTACCTCAATTAATTAAAATGGAACCTATGAAATAGACACTAAAAAAAGACTATTTCAATAGGTTCTTTTTTTGTACAATAAAAGATAAGAAGAAATATAGTAAGGTTGTGAAAAGAATGAGTAAAAAATTATTTTCAGATGAAGAAATTAAAAGTTTATCAAAAAATAGATATGTTAAATCTGTAAGTAAACGTGGAATTACATATACAGATGAATTTAAAATATTGTTTATCGCTGAGCGTAGCAAGGGAAAACTACCTATTCATATTTTTCAAGATGCTGAATTTGATATAGATGTTATTGGAAATAATAGAATTTGGTGTGCAAGTAAAAGATGGCGTAATGCTTATAATGAATCAGGAGAGCTTGGTCTAAGAGATTCTAGAAAATTAAACAGTGGTCGTCCACTTAAACGTGAACTAACCGTTGAAGAAATAATAGCCAAAAAGGATGCAGAAATTGCTTATTGGAAAGCTGAGGCAGAACTATTAAAAAAAATCGAGCTGCAAGAAAGGCAGGTGAAAAATAGTAAACTAAGTGCATCATCAATCTTTGTAATAATACAACATATAATTTTGACATATAACTATAAAAATATGGTTTCACATTTATGCGAAGTAGCTTTAGTATCTAGATCAGGCTATTATAATTATTTAAAATCAACAGGCAAACGTAATCGTAGAGAAGAAAAGGATTTAGAATTGAAGGATATCATTCTTAAAGCATTTAATCATAGGGGCTACAAGAAAGGTTCTCGTTCTATAAAAATGGTGTTAGAGAATGAATTTAATCTTATAATAAATCGAAAATGTATACAACGAATCATGAGAAAATATAATATTGAGTGCCCAATTAGAAAAGCTAACCCTTATCGTAGAATGATGAAAGCTACTCATGAGCATACTGTTGTACCTAATATTTTAAATAGAGAATTCAAGCAAGATTTGGTCGGAAAAGTTTTATTAACAGATATAACTTATTTAACATATGGAGCATCCAATAGGGCTTATTTGTCAACTATTAAAGATGCTTCAACAAATGAAATTCTTTCATATCAGCTTTCCAATAGCCTTACATTAGATATAGCTACCGAAACTATTAAAAAGTTGATGAAAAATCACAAAAATTTACTAAATAAAGATGCCTTTATTCATTCGGATCAAGGAGTTCATTATACTAGTCCTAGATTTCAAAAACTTCTTAAAAAATATAAAATTGGTCAGTCTATGTCTAGGCGCGGAAATTGTTGGGATAATGCCCCGCAGAAATCATTTTTTGGTCATATGAAAGATGAAATTGACTTAAAAAGTTGTTCAACATTTGAAGAATTAGAAGCTTCAATTGATAACTATATGGAGTATTATAATAATTATAGATATCAGTGGGGACTTAAAAAGCTGGCTCCTGTACAATACAGAAACCAGCTCATAGCTGCCTAGCCTTTTTCAAAATGTCCTTGACATAGGAACCATTTTAAATTTTGAGATAGCCTTAATTATATAAACGATATATTATTCTTGTTCTAACATTATCTTTTTAGCATTTAAGATTGATGTAGCACTCATTGAGAATTCATCTAATCCATATTCAACTAATGTTGGGATAGCTGCTTCATCTCCAGCCATTTCTCCACACATTCCAACCCATTTACCGTGTTTATGAGCTCCATCAATAGTCATCTTTATTAATCTTAATACTGCTGGATGCATTGGATTATAAAGATATGAAACTTTTTCGCTCATTCTATCAGCTGCTAATGTGTATTGAATTAAGTCATTAGTTCCTATTGAGAAGAAATCAACATGTTTAGCTAATTCATCTGCATAAACTGCTGCTGCTGGAATTTCAACCATTATGCCCCATTGGATTTTTTCTGAATATTCTTTTCCTTCAGCTTTTAATTCTGCTTTACATTCTTCAACAACTTCTTTTTCTTGCTCAAATTCTTCTAATCCAGAAATCATTGGGAACATAACTGCAAGATTTCCATATATAGAAGCTCTAAGCAATGCTCTTAACTGAACTTTAAATATATCTTTTCTATCTAAACAAAGTCTTATTGCTCTATATCCTAAGAATGGATTCATTTCTTCTGGTAATGGTAAATATGGAAGCGTTTTATCTCCTCCGATATCTAAAGTTCTTATAACAACTTGCTTACCTTCCATTTTTTCAAGAACAAATTTATATGATTCATATTGTTCGTCCTCTGTTGGAGCACTATCTCTATCCATGTATAGAAACTCTGTTCTGAATAATCCAACACCGTCTCCACCATTTGCTAAAACACCTAGTACATCTTCTGGTTTACCAATGTTTCCGCAAACTTCTATTCTTCTACCTGATTTAGTAGTTGTTTTAACATCTATTAATTTCTTTAATTCTTCTTGTTCTGCTTGGAATTTTGCTTTTTTCTCTCTATATTCTGCTAAAACTTCTTCTGATGGATTTATAATAACATCTCCTGTTATTCCATCAACTATAACTGCATCCCCTGTTTTAACAGCTGTAGTTATATCACCTAATCCAAGTACTGCTGGAATCTCTAAAGTTCTAGCCATTATAGCTGCATGTGAAGTTCTTCCACCTATATTAGTTATAAATCCAACAACCTTAGTTCTATCTAATCCTGCTGTATCAGATGGAGTTAAATCGTGAGCTACAACTACTGTATTTTCTTCAGTAATTGCAAAAGAATCTCCGCCCTTACCTGCAAAATTTGATAATATTCTCTTAGATACATCTTTAATATCAGCAGCTCTTTCTCTCATATATTCATTATCCATAGATTCAAATATAGCAACAAAAGTATTAGCAACACTCTCAATAGCCTTTAATCCATTTATACTATTGTTTTCAATTTCCATCATCATTGCTCCAGTAAATTCTGGGTCATCTAATAATGTAATGTGTGCTTCAAATACAGCTGCCTTCTCTGCACCCATTTCTTTTTCTGCCTTATCTTTAATAGCTTCTAATTGTACTTTAGAATCATCCAATGCTTTTTGCATTTTTGCTTTTTCTGCATCTATATCTGCAATTTTACTGTCATTTATAATGATTTCCTCATGCTCTTGTAAAAATACTTTTCCTATTGCATATCCTTTAGAAGCAGCAATACCTTTTTTCATAATATGGAACTCCTCCTTGATTGTAAATTTCATTTATTAAGTAAGTATTTCTTACATTAATTCGTGTATTTGCAAGTTTTATTTTAAGTATAAACCTTTTCTATTATAACATAATTCACAAAAAAATTAACTTAAATTTAATCGTTTTTTATGATTTTTACTAAAAAAAGTATCTCTCCATTTATCTATTACCATCTATTTCCTATTATTTTTATATTTTATAAATCTATTTATAAATCATCAATCAAAGTTGTCACTTTTGCATACGCAGTAGATCTTGCTTCGAAGAAATCAGTTTTAACAGAATTTGCATTTGATAGAGTATCTACCCATGAAGCTGGGTTCTTATCTTGTTCTTTGAATAATGGAGATAAATTTATTTCTTTCAATCTTTTATTTCCTAAATATTTTATATAATTTTCAATTAATTGCTTATTTATCCCTTGTATCTTATCTCCTATAACATAATGTCCCCATAAAATTTCTTGTTCTACACCAATCTTCATCATATTTCTTAATTCATTTTTTACTTCTTCAGTAAATAGCTCCGGATTTTCATTTTGTAGCTCTTTTATAATATTTCTAAAAAGCCACAGATGAGTATTTTCATCCCTATTTATATACCTAATTTCTTGTGCAGATCCTGGCATCTTACCATTTCTCTCCAGGTTATAGAAGAACATAAATCCAGAATAAAAATATATACCTTCTAATATGTAATTAGCCATAAGTGTTCTTAATAAATTGTATTCCGTTGGATTCTCTATAAATTCATTGTATAAGTCTCCTATGAATTTATTTCTTTTCAAGAGTATCTCATCATCTTTCCATTGATATAATATTTCGTTCCTTTTTTCAGGAGAACATATGCTATCAAGCATGTAGCTATAGCTTTGCGAATGTACTGCTTCTTGAAAACTTTGAATTGTTAAACACAGATTTATCTCACTTGCTGTAATATAATTATTTATATTACTTAAGTTTGCTGTTTGTATAGAATCTAGAAATATTAAAAATGACAATATCTTATCATATGCAATTCTTTCTTCTTCTAATAGGTTTTGATAATCCTTTAAATCTTGTGAAAGATTTACTTCCTCCGGTATCCAGAAATTATTCATTCCTTGCCTATACCAGTCTGAAACCCAGCTATATTTCATATTATTAAAATCATTTAAGTTTGTAGTATTACCGTTTATAATTCTCTTTTTACTGATTTCTCTATCTCCCAATTCATTAAAAAGAGGTTTTTTATTTATAGTCATATCTGCACTCCTATTCTCTAAGCATTATATAGCTAACATGTGTTAGTTATATAGCAATTAATTCTAAACATTTTATATCTAAAATATATCATAATTATTCATATATTTTAGTTTTCATAAGTTCAAATAACCAATTAGTATCAAAGAACTAAATTAACTTGAGAACTCAAATATAAAATTTGAGTTCTCGTTTATCAATCTCACTATGTATAACCCCTAATACTAAGTATTGATACGTAGATTATAAAGTACACTTACGCTGAACAAGTTTCACATTCTGTCACTTCTAATGATTTTGATCTGACATAATATATAGATTTAACACCACATTTACATGCTTCTATATATAAGTTCATTATTTGCCTCATTGTATAGCTACTCGTTATATAAAGATTAAAGGATTGACCTTGATCTATATGCCTTTGACGTATTCCATTCATTTTAACACACCACATTTGTTCTATATTATAAGCCGAATTATAATACCAATAATTATCTTCTGAAAGATTTGGTGCAGTCTTAGGAATTATACTTCCCTTTTTTTCTTCTAAATAGAATCTCGCCATAATAGGATCAATTCCTTCTGTTGTTCCTGCAATTGTTGCCGTCGAACCATTTGGTGCTACTGCAATTAAATATCCATTTCTAGTTCCAAATTCATGAACTAGCTCCTTTAGTTCATTCCATTTAGAGCTATTGTAGTTTCTTAATCTGAAATACTCTCCAGTATCCCAATCAGATCCCTTAAACAATTCATAGCATCCTTTTTCTTTTGATATGTTCATACTGGCTTTTACAGCATAGTAGTTTATCTTCTCATAAATTTTATCCACAAAACTTTTATGTTCTTCTTCCGTCCAATGTATCTTATTGTTAACAAGCATATGATGATATCCACTAGTTCCAAGACCTATTGCCCTATACTTTTTGTTCGTAATCTCAGCAAAAGGAACTGAATAATAGTTTAAGTCAATTACATTATCCATTGCTCTAATCTGAGTTTCAACAACATATTCTACTTCTTTATCATTACATACATCTATATTTCCAAGTACTACTGATGAAAGATTACATACAACAAAATCTCCTGGTATTATTTTCTCAACCACAGCATATTCATCTTTATCACTAAGAATTTGACTTTTTTGTATCTTCATCGGACTCATATTCTGCATAATTTCAGTACATAAATTTGATGAATATATCATTCCGTTATGCTTATTAGGATTCATTTTATTTGTCATATCTCTATAAAATGCGAATGGTGCTCCTGTTTCAACTGCACTCTTTATGATTAATCTCACTAAATCTTTTACTGACATTACTCTTTTCTCTATTCGCTCATCGCTTACACATTCATAATACTTTTCTTCCCATTGCTCTCCATAAAAGTCTTCTAATGCATATCCTTTAATGTTCTTAATCTCATGTGGACACATCATATACCAATTAGCATCTATATCATTTTCAGCAAGCCTCCAAAATAGGTCTGGATAACATATACCTGGAAATACGTCATGTGCCTTTTTCCTATCATCCCCATTATTAGTCCTTATTTGAAGAAACTCAGGAATATCCTTATGCCATGCATCTAACCATATTGCTACCGAGCCATTTCTCACACCTAACTGATCTACAGCTATTGCTGTATCATTAAATAATTTAACCCACGGTATTACCCCTCCAGATGCTCCCTTAAATCCTCTTATTGGTGAACCTAATGCTCTAATTTTCCCCATATATATACCCATTCCACCGCCAAATTTAGATACTTTAGCGAAATTATCAAGGGATTTATAGATTCCCTCTAAACTATCTTCCACTGAATCTATAAAGCATGAACTTAATTGATAAAATGGCTTTCGTGCATTAGACATTGTCGGAGTTGCCATAGTGGCTTTTAACGAACTAAGTACATCATAAAATCTCTTTGCCCAATATACTCTATTTTCCTCTTTCTCTGGAATTGCAAGATGCATAGCTATTCCCATAAACATTTGCTGAGGAAGTTCTATAGGGCTTCTATTATAATCTTGAACTAAGTATCTACTTGCTAAAAGATTAATTCCACTATAATTAAATAGAAAATCCCTTTCTGGCTTTATATCCTTCTCCAGTTCTAAAATATCATCTCTTGAGTAATTCTTTAAAATATATTCTCCATAAAGACCTCTTTCAGTTAGAGATTCAATAAATTCGTAATAATCCTGGTATAAATTCTTATCATCCTCTAAGTTTCTAGAACTTCTAACTCTATCATAAAGTTCATATGTATACGCCCTAGCTGCTACATATTGCCAATTAGGCTCCATATCTGTAGTTAATTCCAGAGCTACTTGTATCAATGAATTTCTTATTTCTCTTTTATTCATATCTTTTCTTATAATTGGATTTAAAGCATCTAATAGTTTATCTTCTGTATAAAGCCCCTCATTATCTTTAATTGCATTAATAGCATCTTTGCATAATTCACTCAAAAGCGACATTCAATTATCTCTCCCTACTACATATTGTGTTTTTTGTATGTAATTTAATTTTTCTATACAACATATCGTATATTATAATTGTTAGCATCATAATTGTAAAACCTTAAAATTTATAGATATATATGAAAAAAGTAGCTAATCTTTAGTTTTCTATAGATTAACTACCTAATTGATAAAATTTATTTATTAATATTTTTTATCCCTTATTTATTGGAAGCATAAGATAAATTTTAAACATATCTCCTTCTTTTTTTATTTTAACTTCTCCACCATGAAGTTCAACTATACTCTTTGTGATTGCTAGACCTAATCCCGAACCTTCTACTTTCGAATTTCTAGACTTATCTCCTCTTGCAAATCTTTCAAACATTTCGTCTTCATTAAAATCCATTTCGTAATTAGCAATATTTTTCACGCCGACATTAACATAATCACCATCTATTTTTACATTAATATAAACCCTAGTATTGCTCATTGAATACTTTAGTGCATTAATTATTATATTTTCTAAGGCTCTTGACATCATCTTTCCATCAAGTTCCATATATACAGCATCTTCTTCACTTGTTACTTTAAAGGAAATATTTTTTTCCTCATATAAAGTACTGTATTCACCTATACCTTGATGTATTAATGATAGTATGTCTATTAACTCTCTATTTAACTTAATTTTCCCACTATTGATTTTTGACATTTCAAATAAATCTTCAATTAATACTTTTAATTTTAGCGACTTTCTCTCTAATATTAACAAGTATTCTTCTCTTTCTTCCTCCGTTATATCACTATTCTTTAGTATGTTAACATAATTTATAATTGATGTTAAAGGCGTCTTTAAGTCATGCGATACATTCGATATTAATTCTGTTTTCAGTTTCTCATTGTGGACACCATCTTCTAATATTTCCTTATATCCCGCTTTTATTAAGTTAATATTTTTTGCAAGTTCTTTTATCGCAGGCGATCCATCCAATTTAATATCATCTTGCAAATTTCCTTCACTAACTCTTCTGAGTGCATCATTTACGACTATTATGTCTAGAGTCTTCTTTAATGCATACATCATAGTGAAAAATAATATTATAATAACAAATACACTTCCTTTAAACGGATACGTTTGAAAAAACTTCACAAATATATTATTTTCATATCCTCCAGTAGCAAGAAAATATAAATATGCAATTAACAATATCAATGCTAATGCAATGGATATTATTAATTTGCTCCTTGTTTCTTTATAATGAAATCCATTTTTAATTACAAAAATCACATTATTAACAAAATCAGATTGTATTCTAGGTGAATTTTGATTCTTTTTCAATATGAAAATAATCTTTGTAATAAACGCCACATATATGGCAGCTAAGAAAATTAGTCCTCTTAAATCACTTTTAATTCTATTAACTGCTAAGCTGTGTTGCGACCTATTGATCTGTATATAATCACCCAATGCTGAAAGTAAAAATAATGTTATCAATGCTACGATTATTATATCTACTAAATAGATGCTACTAAAATATAGCTTAATCTTCCTTTTCAATCTTGTATCCAATCCCCCACACCACCTTGATATATTCAGGCTCTTTTGTGTTTATTTCAATTTTTTCTCTTATTCTCCTAATATGTACGGTTACTGTATTTTCACTTTTGTAAAATATCTCTTCCCACACGTTTTCGTATATCTCTTTAATAGAAAATACTTTTCCTAAGTTTGATGCTAGCAAATATAATATTTTGTATTCTGTAGCTGTTACCTTAACATCTTCCCCTCGCAAAGTAATCTTTTTTGCAACGGTATCTATTACTAAATCTTTAACTTTAATTATATCCTTACCCTCTTCTACATTTAGAGGTTTCTCATACCTTCTTAATTGAGATTTAACTCTTGCTACCAATTCTAAGTGGTTAAATGGTTTAGTTATATAATCATCCGCCCCTACATTTAATCCTAATATTTTATCTGAATCTTCGCCTTTTGCAGATAACATTATTATAGGTAAGTTTTGACTTTCTCTTATCTTTAAACAAGTACGTATCCCATCAAATCTAGGCATCATTATATCTAGTATAATTAAATGTATTTTTTCTTTTTCAAGAATATCTAAAGCTTCCAATCCATCCTCAGCCTTAAATACTTTTAAATTTTCGCCTCTTAAATATATTTCAATTGCATCTCGTATTTCCTTTTCGTCATCAACTACTAATACATTGAACATACAAATTCCTCCTAAAGTTCACGTCTCACATAATATTGTTTTACAATGAACTTATCTTCTAAATATTAATTATACACTGCTTTTTTAAATTCTTCTGAATTTTTGACTGGATCAAAATCATGTTCTTCTTTTGCTATTTCCTTTATTGATGCATCTATTTGTATTGCTTTATTCAAATACAGCATTGTATTTTTTATGTCTCCTCTTCTTCCATAAATAGATGCTATACCATAATAACTCCATTCATAATCTTCAACATCTAAAGCCTTATTATACCATTCAAGTGCATCATCCATTCTTCCATATAATTCATATGTAAGTGCTTTATTAAACCTTGCATATCCATAATTGTTATCAATACTTAATGCCTTATCTATATCATCTATACCACTATTGAAATCTCCATTATAAGACTTCGCAATTCCTCTTATATTATATCCCATTGCATTACTTGGAAATTCATTTATAAGCAAATCTGCTTTGCTAATTGACTCAGTGTACTTATGTGAAAAAAATAAATTATATGCTTCGTCGTATAATTCATTTTCCCTTTCCGAATAACTAGACTTTTCATTTGTTTTATCATTAACAGCCTTTTTAGAATCATCCTTCATATCTATACTTTCTAGTTCTTTATTGGCTACATTATTATCTGATTGTTGCGTTCCCTCAGGCATTATTATTTCTTTTTCTTCTTTATATTTCTTATCCTTTCCATTTCCATTTTCTATAAATTCATGAGATATTATTCCCAATGCTATTAGCACTAGCACAAATAATAGTATTCTTTTATTTTTCTCTTTTCCTGGTAACTTAATTCTGCTCATATATTTCTCCTTTTAATACGGCTTAATATATAACTTCATTTTATTTTACCGAATCTAAATATTCTCTTTGACCAATTTCATACAAGTTATTTCCTTGAGCATCTATAATAACAACTAGAGGCATATCCTTAACCTCCATTTTTCTTATAGCTTCAGCACCTAAATCTTCATAAGCGATTATTTCAGACTTAATAATACTTTTTCCTATTAATGCGGCCGCCCCTCCAATTGCTCCAAAGTATACTGCCTCATTGCTTTTGATTGAACTAATTACTTCACCGTTTCTTGCACCTTTACCTATCATTCCTTTTAGTCCAATGTCCATTAATTTAGGTGCATAAGCATCCATTCTGTAGCTAGTTGTTGGACCAGCAGATCCTATAACAGTACCTGGCTTAGCTGGTGATGGTCCAACATAGTATATAACCTGATCTTTTATATTAAAAGGCAGTTCCTTCCCTTCATAAAGCAATTCTATCAATCTTTTATGTGCGGCATCTCTAGCAGAATATATTATCCCACTTAACAAAATACTATCTCCTGCTTTTAATTGTCTTATCTTTTCTTCATTAAGAGGTGTCTCTAATTTAATTTCCATACCTTTTCTCCAATCATACATATAATTTCAATTTTTATTTCTAATGCATTCTTACCAATTAGACTTTTAATAAAATATATGACTCTAAAAAATTTAATTCATCAAAGCTTCATCTTAAGCAGTCAAATAATGAAAGTTAGATAGTTCATAAAGAATTAGCTATGTTATTTAGAACTTATATATATCTTATTTAAATCATAGTTTTTATAGTATTACCTCTTTATGTCTGGTAGCATGACAATTTATATTTACCGCAACAGGTAACCCCGCAATATGCGTTGAATAAGTCTCTATATTTAACCCTAATGCAGTTGTTTTACCTCCGAAGCCTTGTGGTCCAATTCCCAATTTATTTACTTCTTGTAATAGTTCCAATTCTAATTCCTTATAAAATTCATCTTCATTCCTTATATCGATGGGTCTTAATAATGCTTTCTTAGCTAAGTATGCTGCCTTATCAAAAGTCCCTCCAATTCCAACACCTATTACCATAGGAGGACATGGGTTAGGTCCTGCCGCTTTAACTGTATCTATTATGAACTTCTTCACTCCATCCAGTCCATCTGATGGCTTTAACATACCTATTTTACTCATATTTTCAGAACCAAATCCCTTTGGTGCTAATATGATCTTAACCTTATCACCATCCACTATGTCATAATATATTATAGCTGGAGTGTTGTCCTTTGTATTAACTCTTCTTATCGGATCTTTTACTACCGATTTTCTTAGAAATCCTTCCTCATATCCCCTACGTACTCCTTCATTAATAGCATCTTCAATCCTTCCACCAACTAAATGAACATCTTGTCCTATTTCAATAAATACACATGCCATTCCCGTATCTTGGCACATAGGCATTTTTTCATTTCTTGCAATTTCTGAATTTATTAATATCTTATCTAAAACATCTGATGCTAATTTCCATGGTTCTTCTTTCTTAGCATTTAATAATGCATCATTAATATCTGATCCTAAGAAATAATTAGCTTCAATTGATAAATTTTTAATAGCTTCTGTTATAAGTTCAACATTTATTTCTCTCATTCTTACAGCTCCTTTATTATCGCTTATAAACTATACATTTATACTTATTACTACATATAAGTTTAAAAGTATTTCTTACTATTTACAACCCCAAATAAATTTTATTTGATCCAATAATTCTCAGACCTCCATACAAGCAATTGCGGTATATACTGTACATCATAATCATAAACGGAGCATTCTCTATGATGATTTTTAGTATTTTCCTGCTTAATATTACTAAATACTTTCTCTATTTTTAAATTTATCGCTCATAATTATAGTTCATTACTACTATAATTATATATATATGTTGCAATAACTGGCTTACATTTAAAATACTTGTAAGCCAAGTATTGAATTTTAAAAATGCAAGAATTCAATTGCAACATATATAATTATTTTATATATTTGAGAGGTTAATTTATGAACCCTAAAAATTTAGATAAATTCCTTACTATACTAATTTACTTTTTAATTGTTCTTTTAACCTGTTTGTTATTGTATAATCTTTTTTTATTAGTAGACAAATTATACCACTCTTATGACTATCCAAAAAACAGCATAAAAGTTGGTCCCATTTTTATGAAATTAAATAACTAGCTATCTTTACTTTCAAAATATTTATTGATACCAGCTGTTATTCCTTTTGCTATTTTGTCCTGATGTTCATCACTTTTTAGTTTTTGCTCTTCCTCATAATTAGATAAAAAGCCACATTCTACGAGAACACATGCACCCTCATATCCATCTCTAAGTATTCTATATTGTTCCTTTGCTGCCTTGGGAACTCTCTTATTATTGTCATTTATTGTTTCTTTGAGTGATGCTTGAATATTTTCTGCTAAAGACTTGCTGATCTCATTCGATGAATACCAAACTTGAGACCCAAAGCAACTGGACTGTGGAAACATATTCTGATGTATAGATATAAATGTATCACATTTAACATCTTTCTTCATTTGACATCTGGCATTGAGATCTTTAACTTTCTTCGCATCCAATTGAGAATCTCCTTCTCTTGTCATATACACAGCATATCCAGCATCCTCCAGCTCCTGTTTTAACTTTAAGGATATAGATAAATTTATATCCTTCTCTATAGTTCCACTCTTTGATTTTGCTCCCCCATCAATTCCTCCATGACCAGGATCTATCAATATTATCCTTTTATCTTTATTTTCTTCGGAATTTGTTCTTACTGGAATTCCAGACATTAAGCAAAATATGCAGAACAATGCTATCCATTTTTTCATTCTCATAAAACTATTCCTCCAAATCATTTAGACTTACATAGTGTATTGTTTGCTATACAATCTTAATTATTCAAATTCATTTATATTAATAAACTTTTATTTTTTATTAAGCATATTTTATAGAACACCCAATAGATGTATCACCACAATTTTTAATATAATATCTAAAATATTTCATCAATTGAAATCCATTTGTAATTACCATATATAGAAATGTTAATAATTTTATTAAAAATGAATTATACCATTTAGAACTTATATATATTGTATATAGTAGCGCCATATTTAGACTTGTAATAGCTAAAGAATTCATTTAAGGCAAAAATATATAGGCTTAGTTTGAACATATATATAATAGAAGAATTTATAACTATATTAGGAAGTGGCACCAGAACCGCATTACTAGAAATGTAATAACTATTATTTATATTTGTTCTTTAAAATCACATATTTTTATATAAAATAAAAATCCCACAAACACCGCGTTTGTGGGATTTTTGATCTCCAAATATTATCTCTTTGAGAATTGTGGAGCTCTTCTTGCTGCTTTAAGACCGTATTTCTTTCTTTCTTTCATTCTTGGGTCTCTTGTTAAGAATCCAGCCTTCTTTAATTCTGGCTTTAAAGCTTCATCAGATTTAACTAATGCTCTAGCTATACCATGTCTAATAGCTCCTGCTTGACCTGTAAATCCACCACCGTGAACATTTACTAAAACGTCAAATCTATCCTTAGTTCCAGTTAAAACTAATGGTTGGTTTACGATAACTCTTAATGTTTCTAAACCAAAAAAGTTTTCTATTTCTCTTTTATTTACAAGAACCTTACCACTTCCTGGTACAAGTCTTACTCTTGCAACTGATTTCTTTCTTCTTCCAGTTCCCATGTATTGAACTTTTGCCATTTCTTTTTCCTCCTCCCGAGATCGTATTAGTATCTTAATTCTAGTACTTCTGGTTTTTGAGCCGCATGATTATGTTCTGCACCTCTATATACATTTAATTTCTTTAACATTTGTCTTCCTAAAACACCGTTTGGAAGCATTCTTCTTACTGCTTCTTCAAAAGCAAATTCAGGCTTTTTATCTAATACTACTCTATAAGGAGTTTCTTTTAATCCGCCTGGGTAAAGACTATGCTTTCTCATTAATTTTTGATCTAATTTCTTACCAGTTAAAACTACCTTTTCTGCATTAATTACAATAACAAAATCTCCGCAGTCAACATTAGGTGTAAATGTTGGTTTATTTTTACCTCTTAAAATTGAAGCAACTTGGCTAGCAACTCTACCTAGTGGCTTACCAGCAGCATCAACTACATACCATTTTCTTTCAATTTCACTTGCTTTAGCAATGTATGATTTCATCTGTTTCCCTCCCTGAACTTACATTAATTCTTTACTTATTATTTTAAGTAAGATTTTTTATGTCAAGACCCGGGGCTAGTGGATCTTATATACATAAATGTTTTAACAAACAAACCTATTATAATACACGCACACGGGCGTGTCAACACATTTTTATCATTTAATAGAAAACTTTTTCTAATATTAATCCGTTTGGCGGTACGCACATTCCTGCTTTTTTTCTATTTCCTTCTTCTATTATATCTTTTATATTTTCTGCTTCCAGCTTTCCATTTCCAATCTTTATTAATGTGCCTACTATTATTCTCACCATATTATACAAAAATCCATCAGCCGTAATAAATATTTTTATTTCATTTCCATTTTGCTCTATATAGAGATCCTGAATAGTTCTTGTTGTAGTTTTTATTGAGCTTCCTGGAGACATAAACGCCCTAAAGTCATGTCTCCCTATAAAATATTCACATGCTCTTCTCATCTCATTTATATCCAATTTATACTTATAATGATACAGATATTGATGACCTAAAGATAACCTTTCATATCTATTTACGATTGTATAAGAGTATGTCTTTCCCTTTGATGAATATCTTGCATGAAAATCTTCACTTACCTCTTCTGATTTAATTATAGATACATCTTCTGGCAATCTTGTATTAATAGCTTCTCTGAACTTATCTCCAGGTATTGAAGAATTAGTCAAAAAATTTGCAACCATTTCCCTTGCGTGAACACCCGCATCAGTCCTGGAACTTCCATTAATCATAATTTCCTCTCCAGTAGCCTTAAATATTGCTGTCTCTATTACTTTTTGAACAGTTCTTCCTTTAGGTTGCCTTTGCCATCCGCAAAAGTTACTTCCATCAAACTCAATAATTAATTTTATATTTCTCATTTAAGTTATCTTACTCCTATAGCATAATGAATCTTACAGCTATGCACCATAAAACTAAAATACAAAATACAATAAAAGCAACCAGGTCCCTATACGAAAATTCAAGTATTTTCATTCTAGTTCGCCCAGCACCACCTCTATAGCCTCTTGCTTCCATTGCCATTGCTAATTCATCTGCTCTTCTAAATGAACTGATAAATAGAGGCACTAATAATGGTACTAAACTCTTAGCCTTTTTTATTATTCCGCCTGACTCAAAATCAGCTCCTCTAGCCTTCTGAGCTTTCATTATTTTATCCGTTTCATCTATTAAAGTAGGTATAAATCGTAAGGCTATTGTCATCATCATAGCAAGTTCATGAGCCATTTCTTTTCCAATTGGCCTTAATAATTTTTCGATTCCATCAGTTAACTCAATTGGAGATGTTGTTAATGTTAACAGTGATGTTCCTACTATTAATAGAATTAATCTTATTGCCATAAATGCTGCAATACTTAACCCCTCTGGATATGCCTTTAAAAATCCAATACTAAAAACTTCTGTCCCTTCAGCTCCCCTAACCATAAATATATTTAGAGCAGCTGTTAAGACTATCAATAGAAAAATTGGCTTCAATCCATTAAAAATAAATCTAAATGGCACCTTTGCGATCAATATTATAGCTAGTAAAAAAACAACGACAAAAGTATAACCTATAAATTTATTTATGATAAATAAACATGCAATAAAAAGTATTGATATAAGTATTTTTGTTCTAGGATCTAACTTATGAACAAATGACTCTCCAGGTAAATATTGTCCTATTGTAATATTCTTCAACATAATTTTGTCTATTCCCCTTTCACTTTATTTATCCTCAAAGTAGACAAAAGTTGCTTTTTTGCTTCCTCTATCGTAAATATATTATCTGGAATGTCAAATCCTTTTTTTCTTAGTTCTCTTATTAGATATGTTACCTGAGGAACGCCAAGTCCTATCTTCTCTAGCACATCAACTTCTTTAAATACTTCTGCTGGAGTTCCTTGTAGTGCTACTTTTCCACCATTCATCACAATAATTCTTTCTGCAATCTTTGCAACATCCTCCATACTATGACTAACTATAATTATAGTCATATTATAATCCTCATGTAGCTTTCTTATCTGATCTAATATATCATCTCTACCCTTTGGATCTAACCCTGCCGTAGGCTCATCCAATATTAGTGTTGTAGGTTGCATTGCTATAACTCCTGCAATTGCAACTCTTCTCTTCTGACCGCCGCTTAAATCAAATGGCGATCTATCTTTATAAGTCTCATAGTCTAGACCAACCATTTCCATCGCCCTAATTACTCTATCATTAATTTCGCTATCGGAAAGTCCTAAATTTCTAGGCCCAAATTCAATATCCTTAGCTATAGTTTCCTCAAAGATTTGATATTCTGGATACTGAAATACCAAGCCAACCTTTTTTCTTATATCCGTAAGCTTTGCTTTTTTATCAGTAATATTTGTTCCATCAACAATTATTTCTCCACTAGTTGCTTCTAGTAAACCATTAAAATGTTGTATTAAAGTAGATTTACCAGAGCCAGTATGCCCAATTAGTGCTACAAATTCTCCGTCTTTTATTTCTAAAGACACATTGTCCAATGCAATCTTTTCAAATGGACTCTTAGGCATATATATGTGTGTTAAATTTTCTACTTTAATTGACATAATTCATTCACCATCTCATCCACATTTAATATTTTTTCATTTATATCTATTCCTGCCTTTTTTAGCTCATAAGCTAATTCAGTAACCTGTGGAACATCTAAACCTATTTTTTTCATTCGCTCTACCTGAGGAAAAATTTCTCTAGGAGTCCCCTCCATTTTTACACTTCCACCATCCATTACTACAATTCTATCAGCTTGAGCTGCCTCATCCATATAATGTGTTATTAATACTATAGTAATACCATGAACTTTATTTAATTCATTTATGGTTTTTAGAACTTCTCTTCTTCCTGATGGATCCAACATTGCTGTAGGTTCATCAAAAATTATGCATTCAGGTTGTATTGCAAGTATTCCTGCTATAGCAATTCTTTGCTTTTGCCCACCAGATAAAAGATGTGGTGCATGCCTTTTATATTTGCTCATTCCAACTTTCTCTAGACTCTCATCGACTCTTTTTCTTATCTCTAATGGTTCTATTCCTAAATTCTCAGGTCCAAAAGCTACATCTTCTTCTACTATGGTAGCAACTAATTGGTTATCAGGATTTTGAAACACCATTCCTGCTCTAGATCTAATCTCCCAAACATTCTCCATTTTACTAGTATCCAAGCCATCTACAATCACTGTTCCCTCTGATGGTACGACCAATGCATTCATATGCTTAGCTATCGTTGATTTACCTGATCCATTATGCCCTAAAACTACTAAAAACTCCCCCTTTTTCACCTCTAAATCTACATCTTTTATCGCATATTTTTCTTGCTTAACTCCTTCTGTATCCTTTACATATTTAAAAGATACTTTTGCACACTTTATCATCGCATCACTCATAGTGTACCTCCCCATAATGTTTTATAGTTTTAATATATTATACAAATGTTTTTCAAAGACAACATTGTTATCTTTGATATTAAATTATTATTTTCATTATATCTCAAAATCCAGCATATTCAACAAAAAAATATATATCTTGAGTAAGAAAACATCTCTATAATAAATTAAGTTCCAATTTTATTTTCTATGTCAAAATGGGGATTAAGTTTAAACTTAATCCCCCATTAGTATTATACTAATTCAAGTATTACTATCTCAGCTCCGTCCCCTCTTCTAGGACCTTTTTTAATTATTCTTGTATATCCGCCATTTCTTTCAGTATACTTTGGAGCTACATTATCAAATAAATTCTTAACAACTAATTCTTCTTGAACATAAGATAATACTTGTCTTCTAGCATGAAGATCTCCTCTTTTTCCAAGAGTAATCATTTTTTCTGCTATTGATCTAGTTTCTTTAGCTCTTGTTTCAGTTGTCTCGATTTTACCATGTTTTAATAGACTAGTAACAAGATTTCTTAGCATAGCTCTTCTTTGGTCTGTAGGAAGACCTAATTTACGATGACCTGCCATGGATTTACCTCCTTACTCCTCGGTTAGTTTTAGGGCTAAACCTAATTCTTTAAGCTTTCTTTCAACTTCTTCTAAAGATTTCTTTCCTAGATTCCTTACTTTCATCATATCATCCATAGATTTTGTAGCAAGTTCTTGGACTGTATTAATTCCGGCTCTCTTTAAACAGTTATATGATCTAACTGATAAATCAAGTTCTTCTACAGTCATTTCTAGGACTTTTTCTTTCTTATCGTCTTCTTTTTCTATCATTATTTCAACGTCATTAGTATTATCTGTTAATGACATGAATAATTTAAAGTGTTCAATAAGTATTTTTGCTGATAAACTAATAGCTTCATCTATTTTTATAGTACCATTAGTCCAAATTTCTAAAGTTAATTTATCATAATCAGTAATTTGACCAACTCTTGTATTATCAACAGTAAAATTAACTCTTTTTACTGGTGTATAAATAGAATCAACTGCTATAGCAGAAATTGGTAATTCATCACTCTTATTTTTATTCTGAGTAACATATCCTCTTCCTTTATTAACTGTCAATTCCATATAAAGTCTTCCATCGTTATCTAAAGTTGCAATATGTAAATTCTTATTAACAACTTCAACATCACCATCAGTCTTTATATCTGCTCCAGTAACTTCTCCTGGTCCTTTAGCATCAATATAAATAACTTTTGGACCTTCACCATTCATCCTTAGAGCTAATGATTTGATATTAAGAATTAATTCAGTAACATCTTCTTTAACTCCTTGAACAGTAGAAAACTCATGAAGCACACCGTCAATTTTGACAGAGGTTGTTGCAACTCCTGGAAGGGATGATAATAGTATTCTTCTTAGGGCATTTCCTAATGTAATACCGTATCCTCTTTCAAGTGGTTCAACAACGTACTTACCATAAGTACCATCTTCATTAGCTTCTATACATTCTATTATTGGCTTTTCGATTTCTAACATTGACAAACCCTCCTTATTTTAAAAATGGCAACCTTATTATGAGGGCAACTGATTCTATATTTGCATATATTGTGATAAATTTCTCTAACAAATATAAATATATTATTTACTGTATAACTCAACAATAAGTGTTTCGTTAACAGGCACATCTATATCTTCTCTTGATGGCTCTGCAACTACTTTTCCTTCATAGTTATCAACATTAGCTTCTAACCATTTTGGTAAAGTTTTTGGATTTTCAACAAAAGTTTTGAACTTTTCACTTGATCTGCTCTTTTCGCATACAGTAATTACATCATTAACTGAAACATGATATGAACAAATGTCAACCTTTTTACCATTTACTAAGAAATGTCCGTGAGTCACTAACTGTCTTGCCTCATTTCTTGATGAACCATAACCTAATCTATAAACTATGTTATCAAGTCTCATTTCTAGTAATTTAAGTAAGTTTTCACCTGTTATACCTTTAATATGCTCAGCTTTTTCATAATATGTTCTAAATTGGCCTTCTAATATGCCATAAATTCTTCTTGCTTTTTGCTTTTCTCTTAATTGAACACCATAGTTTGATACTTTCTTTTTGTTAGCTCCATGTTGTCCTGGTGCATAGCTTCTTCTAACGAAAGCACACTTATCTGTAAAACATCTATCACCTTTAAGGAAAAGTTTCATACCTTCTCTTCTACATAATCTACATGTAGCGCCAGTATATCTTGCCATTAAATTACACCTCCTATTACTACATTTATATTAGACTCTTCTTCTCTTTGGTGGTCTACAACCATTATGTGGTATTGGAGTAACATCTTTGATCAAAGTTACTTCTAGTCCTGCTGCTTGTAAGGATCTTATAGCTGCTTCTCTTCCTGAACCAGGTCCTTTAACATAAACCTCTATACTTTTTAAGCCGTGTTCCATTGCTACTTTAGCTGCAGTTTCTGCTGCCATTTGAGCTGCAAATGGTGTGCTCTTTCTTGATCCTCTGAAACCTAGTGCTCCTGCACTTGACCATGATAAAGCATTTCCTACTGCATCTGTTAAAGTAACTATTGAATTATTAAAAGTTGACTTAATGTGTGCAGCACCATGCTCAACATTTTTTCTCTCTTTTCTTCTTCTAGTTTTCTTTACTGTTTTAGCTGCCATTATCTTCCCTCCTTACTATTTCTTCTTATTTGCTATTGTCTTCTTAGGACCTTTTCTAGTTCTTGCATTAGTCTTAGTTTTTTGTCCTCTTACTGGAAGACCTCTTCTATGTCTAATTCCTCTATATGATCCTATTTCTACTAATCTCTTGATATTTAAAGCGACATCTCTTCTTAAGTCACCTTCAACCATTAAATTCTTGTTGATATAAGTTCTGATTTCATTAACTTCTTCTTCTGATAAATCCTTAACTCTTGTATCTGGATTAATTCCTGTTACAGCTAAGATTTTTTGTGAAGTTGATAATCCTATTCCATATATATATGTTAAACCTATTTCAACTCTTTTTTCTCTTGGTAGATCAATACCTGATATTCTTGCCATTAAAATTTACACCTCCTGATAATTGAAATGTATAAAAGTTGATTTTATAATTTATAATTTATAATAAAATTTTAGGTCAATAGACGATTCTATTGCCAGCCGCCCTAAAATTTATTTTTGATTAATTAAACGACTATATAATCATATTTGACTTTTGCTGAAATGTCAATATTATTTACATTTATTTTAATGTAAATAATATTGTAAACTTGATCATTAGCCTTGCTTTTGCTTGTGCTTAGGATTTTCACAGATTACCATTACTTTTCCTTTTCTTCTGATTACTTTGCACTTTTCACAAATAGGCTTAACTGATGGTCTTACTTTCATAGCTAACCCTCCTCATATTACTTTTGTAGTAGATCAATGTAAGTTATATCTACTTTATTTTGCTCTCCATGTAATTCTACCTCTGGTTAAATCATAAGGAGAAAGTTCTACTGTAACTTTATCTCCTGGTAAAATTCTTATGAAGTTCATTCTTAATTTACCTGATATGTGTGCTAGAATCTTATGGCCACTTTCAAGTTCAACTTGAAACATAGCGTTTGGTAAAGATTCTAATACCGTACCTTGCATTTCTATAACATCATCTTTTGACATAAGGTAATCAACCCTCCTTAACAATGCCTCTAAGCTTTAGGAATCTCTTAATCTTTAAATTAGTACTCTTATCGCATGAGTTTATTAATGATAATAATTCATCATCTACATCTTCTAAAATACTTAAGTGTTTAATTTTTTTCTTCTTAGGCATCTCAATTAATTTTGTATCTCCATTAGCTAGTAATACATAATCATCATCTATCTGCCTAACAACAACATATAAGTGATCTTTATCTCTTCCTGCTTTTGAAAGTACTACTTTTCCAATCAAGTCATTGTTTTGCAAATTTTTCACCTCTATGATTACCTTAGTATAAATTAACACTACCACAACGGTATTATGCAAATTTATAACTAAGCAACACTCTTTATTCTACTTAATCAGTGTTAATATTTCAGGTCCATCTGATAAAATTGCAACTGTATTTTCATAATGTGCCGATAAAGAAGAATCCGCTGTTACAACTGTCCATCCATCTTTTAATGTCTTAACCTTATAAGTACCAGCGTTAACCATAGGTTCTATTGCTAACACCATACCCTCCAGTAATTTCGGACCTCTACCAGACTTTCCGAAATTAGGTACATTAGGATCCTCGTGAACTTTTCGCCCAATCCCATGACCTACAAAATCTCTTACAACTGAGAAACCTGCTGCTTCTACGTAGCTTTGTATCTCATGTGATATATCAGTTAATTTATTTCCTTGTTTTGCAAACTTTATACCTTGGAAAAAACTTTCTCTTGTTATATCAATTAATCTTTGAGCTTCTACTGAAACTTCCCCTACAGAGAAAGTTCTTGCAGCATCTCCATGGAATCCATCAAAAAACGCCCCACAGTCAATACTAACTATATCGCCTTCTTTAAGAACATATTCTCCTGGGAATCCATGTATTACTTGCTCATTTACTGAAATACATAGTGACGAAGGAAAACCATATAAGCCTTTAAATGAAGGTTTTGCTCCATGCTTAGTTATAAATTCTTCTGCTATTCTATCCAAATTTGCAGTTGTTACTCCGGGTTTTACCTCTTTTTCAAGCAATAGCAATGTTTCTCCTACTATTCTACCTGCTTTTCTCATTATGGCTATTTCATCATGATTCTTTACAGTAATCATTATTTGTTGTTCCCTAACAATTCACATATTCCTCTGAAAACTTCATTAATAGCTTTTGTGCCATCCACTTCTGAAAGCAAGCCTTTTTCACCGTAAAATTCAATTAGCGGTTGTGTTTCCTTTTGATATACATCAAGTCTTTCCTTTACAGTCTCAACTGTATCATCTTTTCTCTGTATAACTTCACTTCCACACAAATCACATTTTCCTTCATTTGTTGGAGGATTAAATTTAACATGATAACTTGCTCCGCATGATGGACATACTCTTCTACCAGTCATTCTTTCTAGAATAAATTCATTAGGTACCTTTATAAGCAATGCGGTATCTAATTGTTCATTCTTATCTACAAGAAAGTTGTTAAGAGCATCAGCTTGAGCCACAGTTCTAGGAAAACCATCTAATAAATATCCGACCTTACAATCGTCCTGTTGCAGTCTATCCTTAACCATATTAATTGTTACTTCATCAGGAACTAATTGTCCGTTATCAATATAACCCTTTGCTTCTATTCCTAAGGGAGTGTTTTCAGAAATATTCTTTCTGAAAATATCACCTGTAGAAATATGTGGTATTGAATATTTATTGCTAATTGATTTAGCCTGTGTTCCCTTTCCAGCTCCAGGAGGACCTAGTAATACTATCTTCACTGGCTTCATCTCCATTTATTCTAATCTATTTAAGAAATCCTTTATAGTGCCTAACTACCATTTGTGATTCTACTTTTCTAGTAAAATCTAACGCAACATTTATAACAATTAATAATCCAGTTCCTGAAAAAGCTATATTTTGAAATTGTGTATAGTTTTGTATTATAACTGGAGTTACAGCCAATACCGCTGCTAATATACCTCCAATAAAAGATAGTCTGTTTAAAACTCTTTCAAAATATGTTGTGGTTTCTTCACCTGGCCTTACTCCAGGCACAAATCCTGCCGATTTATGCAAATTCTCAGACATTTCATCTGGTTTAAATGTAATCTGAGTATAAAACCAATTAAAGAATATTGTCAGTACTGCATATAGTACCATATACATCCAACTCTTTTGATTAAAGACAGATGTAGGATTATTTAATACCCACTTTGCCCACTCTTTTTGACTTTCACCTACTCCACCAAATAATGTGGCAATAGTTTTTGGAAAATCCATTACGGACATAGAAAATATAATAGCAAGAACCGCTGATCCAATTATACTTAATGGTATATGTGTTGATTGTGATTTAACCATATTACTATTGCCTGATGCAAATTTACCAGCATACTGCACAGGTATCCTTCTTTCTGATAAAGAAAAATATAGTATAGTCGCAAGTAGAAATACGGTAAATACTCCAAATAGTACAATTTCCACAATACTTGCACTTCCTGCTTGCTGAAGTGTCATCATTGAAGCAATTGTTGCTGGAACTCTCGAAATTATATTAACGAATATTAGTATTGAAGTACCATTTCCAATGCCCTTAACTGTAAGTTGATCACCTAACCACATACAAAATGTTGTTCCAACCACTAGTGCAAAAACAACAATAGTCTTTTGGATTGCAGTTAATCCAACTGTAGCTCCACTACTTGAAATTGTTGCAAAAATTCCATAAGCTAAGATAAAAGCTATTCCAAGAGATACATAACGTGTTGCATTTTGTATCTTTTTTCTGCCAGTATCTCCTTCTTTTGATAGTTGCTCCAATTGTGGGATAGCAACAGTTAATAATTGAATTATTATTGATGCATTAATGTATGGCATAACTCCTAATGCTAATATACTGGATCTGCTAAAAGCTCCTCCAGAAAGCATATCATAAAATCCTAATAGTCCACCAGACTGAGATAGATTTTTTAAAAAATCAGAGTTAATTCCAGGAAGAGGAATATGACTTCCCATCCTGAAAACTGCAACTAATAATACTGTCCATAAAATCTTTTTTCTAAGTTCAGGAACTTTGAATGCATTGCTTAAAGTTTGAAGCACTTTACATCACCTCAACTTTTCCCCCAGCTGCTTCAATCTTTTCTATAGCAGACTTAGAGAACTTACATCCTTTAACCGTTAAGCTTTTTTCTAATGTTCCGTTTCCAAGAATCTTTACTCCATCCAAAACTTTACTTACAACTCTTCTTTCAAGTAATAATTCTGGAGTAACTTCAGTACCATTTTCAAAGATATTTAATCTGTCAAGATTTATGCTAACAATCTTCTTTGCAAAAATGTTTGTAAAACCTCTCTTAGGAAGTCTTCTATATAAAGGCATTTGACCGCCTTCAAAACCAGGTCTTACGCCACCACCTGATCTTGCATTTTGACCCTTTTCACCTTTACCAGCATTTCTTCCTAATCCAGAACCAGTACCTCTACCAATTCTTTTAGGTGCTTTCTTGCTACCTGCTGCTGGTTTTAATTCGTGAAGTTTCATATTCAGTGCACCTCCTTGTTTTTATACTTCTTCTACTTTTAATAGATATTCAATCTTTTTTATCATACCTTGAACTTGAGGTGTTGCCTCAGGTTCTACTGTTTTTCTTATCTTTGTTAGTCCAAGAGCATTTGCAGTAGCGATATGGTCTTTTTTTCTACCTATTAAGCTCTTAACTAATGTAATTCTTAATTTAGCCATTGCAATATCTCCTTAACCTAATATTTCTTCAACAGATTTGCCTCTTAATTTAGCTATATCTTCTACTGTTCTTAAGCTAGCTAATCCGTTTATTGTTGCATTTACCATGTTATTAGGATTATTTGAACCTAATGATTTAGCTCTAACATCCTTTAATCCTGCTAATTCAAGTACTGCTCTTGCTGGACCTCCAGCAATAACTCCTGTACCTTCTTTAGCTGGCATAATTAGAACATTTGCAGTTCCGAACTTACCATTAACTTGGTGAGGAATTGTTGTTCCTACCATTGCAACGCTTACTAAGTTCTTCTTAGCATCTTCTATTCCTTTTTTTATTGCTTCTGGGATTTCGATTGACTTACCCATTCCAACGCCAACGTGTCCGTTCTCGTCTCCGACAACAACTAGAGCGCTGAATCTGAAGTTTCTACCACCCTTAACAACCTTAGTAACTCTGTTTATGAAAACAACCTTTTCTTTAAGGTCTAGTGTACTAGGATCGATTCTCATTTATTTCCCTCCTTGTTTAATTAGAATTTCAAGCCAGCTTCTCTAGCTGCTTGTGCTAATTCTTGAATTCTTCCGTGATATATGTATCCGCCTCTATCAAATACCACTACGTCAATTCCTTTTTCTATAGCTTTTTTAGCTACTAATTCACCTACAAGTTTAGCACCTTCTTTGTTTCCGCCTTTTGCAGCAAAATCTTTTTCTAAACTTGAAGCAGCTACTAATGTAACACCATTTATATCATCAATAACTTGTGCATATATATTCTTTTCACTCTTAAATACTGAAAGTCTTGGTCTTTCCGCAGTTCCAAAAACTTTTTTACGAACTCTAAGGTGACGTTTTTCTCTGCTCGCCTTTTTGTCTACCTTTTTGAACATAAAACTCACTCCTTTCTATTATTTCTTACCAGTCTTACCTTCTTTACGTCTGATCACTTCATTTTCATACTTAATACCTTTACCCTTATATGGTTCTGGTACTCTCCATTTTCTTATATCCGCTGCAGCAAATCCAACTTTTTCTTTGTCGATTCCACTAACTATTACTCTAGTTGCAGCTGGAGTTTCAAATGTGATTCCGTCAATAGGTTCAATTTCAACTGGATGTGAATATCCAAGGTTCATTACAAGCTTTTTACCTTGTAATTGAGCTCTATAACCAACACCAACTAAATCTAAAGTTTTTTGGTAACCTTGTTTTACTCCAATTACCATATTATTAATTAATGCTCTTGTTAAACCGTGAAGAGCTCTGTGATCTTTTTGTTCACTATGTCTAGTAACAATTACTTCATTGTTTTCAACAGCTATGCTAATATCTTTATGCATAGTTTTAACTAATTCACCTTTTGGTCCCTTAACTGTAACTAAATTGTCTGGTGTTACAGTAACAGTTACATCAGCAGGAATAGCTATTGGTAATCTACCTACTCTTGACATAATTGCACCTCCTGTATTATTTTAAAATTGCATTTTACAATTTTATCTAGTTTAATTTATCTGAGATATTACCAAACGTAGCAGATTACTTCTCCACCTAATCCGTTCTTTCTAGCTTCTCTATCTACCATTATTCCATTTGAAGTTGAAACAACAGCGATACCTAATCCATTAAGAACTTTTGGTACCTCGTCTTTCTTACAATAAACTCTTAATCCTGGTTTAGAAATTCTCTTAATACCAGTTATAACTCTTTCTTTATTAGCTCCATACTTAAGAGATAATCTTAACATTGGAACAACTCCATCGTTATATTCATTTATTTCTTTTATATAACCCTCTTGTAATAATATATTTGCAATTTCCTTCTTTACGTTTGAAGAAGGTACTTCTACCACTTCATGTCTTACAGCATTAGCATTTCTTACACGAGTTAATAAATCTGCTATAGGATCTGTCATAACCATTTAATGTGCCTCCTTTCGTTACATCGTATATCTTACCAACTTGCTTTTCTACAACCTGGAATTTCGCCCTTATAAGCAAGTTCTCTAAAACAAATACGGCATACTCCATATTTTTTTAATACAGCATGTGGTCTTCCACATATTCTACATCTTGTATAAGCTCTTGTCTTGTATTTAGGAGTTTTGCTCCACTTTTCAATAATAGCCTTACGTGCCAATGTGTTTCCCTCCTTATTATTGAGCGAATGGCATTCCAAGGAATCTTAATAATTCCCTAGCTTCTTCGTCAGTGTTAGCTGAAGTAACGAAGATTATATCCATTCCTCTAACTTTATCTATCTTATCATATTCTATTTCTGGGAATATTAATTGTTCTTTAATTCCTAATGAATAATTTCCTCTACCATCAAAAGCTTTGCTAGAAACCCCTCTGAAATCTCTAACTCTTGGTAGTGCGATGCTCATTAGTTTATCAGCAAACTCAAACATGTTAGCTTTTCTTAGAGTAACTTTGCATCCTAATGGCATGTTTTCTCTAATTTTAAAGTTAGCTACAGACTTTTTAGCTCTTGTTAATACAGGCTTTTGACCTGCTATTAAAGTCAAATCATTAACTGCTGATTCTAGCACTTTTTGATTTTCCTTAGCTTCTCCAACTCCCATATTGATTACTATCTTCTCTAGCTTTGGTACTTCCATTATGTTTTTATATCCGAACTTTTCAATCATAGCTGGAACTACTTCTTTTTGATATTTTTCTTGAAGTCTTGTCATATTAGTTACCTCCTTTCAAAATCTAGAATGTTTCTCCGCATTTTTTACATACTCTAACCTTAGTACCATCATCTAAAACTTTGTTACTAATTCTAGTCGCATTCTTACATTTGTTACAATATAACATAACTTTTGAGCTGTTGATCGCTGCTTCTTTTTCAATTATAGCGCTTTCAACTTGACCCTTATTAGCTTTTTGATGTTTTTTAACTATATTAACTCCTTGAACAAGAACTTTTCCTGTCTTTGGATACGCTTTTAACACTTCACCAGTTTTGCCTTTATCTTTTCCAGATATAACAATAACTGTATCATTCTTTCTTACATGTATCTTCAAGTTGGCCACCTCCTCTTATAGAACTTCTGGTGCTAATGATAAAATTTTAGTGAATTCTTTATCTCTTAGCTCCCTAGCAACAGGTCCAAAGATACGAGTTCCTCTTGGTTGCTTATCATCTTTGATTATAACTGCTGCGTTTTCATCAAATTTAATATATGAACCATCAGCTCTTCTTACACCTTTTACTGATCTAACTACAACTGCCTTTACAACATCACCTTTTTTAACAACTCCACCTGGTGTTGCACTTTTAACGCTAGCAACTATAACATCGCCGATATTACCAAACTTTCTTTTAGATCCACCTAATACTCTGATACACATAATTTCTTTTGCACCTGAATTATCTGCAACCTTTAATAAGGTTTGTTGTTGTATCATTAAATTACCCTCCTTTCAGTTTTAAAGCTTATTTAGCCTTTTCAACTATTTCAACAAGTCTCCATCTCTTATCTTTAGATAAAGGTCTAGTTTCCATTATTGATACTCTATCATTAATTTTAGCTTCATTATTCTCATCATGTACTTTAAACTTTGTAGTTCTATTAACTGTCTTACCGTATAATGGGTGTCTAACCTTAGTTTCAACGGCAACTACAATAGTTTTTTCCATTTTATCAGAAACAACCCTACCAATTCTTTTCTTTCTTAATGATCTTTCCATTAGGGCTTACCTCCTTCCAACTTTTATTGTTCCAATGCTTTTAATTCTTCTTCTCTTAAGATGGTTTTTATTTGGGCTATAGATTTCTTAACTTCTCTTATTCTCATTGGATTTTCTAATTGTCCTGTAGCTAATTGAAATCTTAAATTAAATAACTCCGCTTTAAGATCGCCCAATTTAACTGTTAAATCTTGAGGATTGCTTGATTTCAATTCTTTTAATTCTCTAGCCTTCATTATTCTTCACCACCCATTTCCTCAAAATCTCTTTTTGAAACAAATTTTGTTTTTACAGGAAGTTTATGTGAAGCAAGTCTCATTGCTTCTCTTGCAGTTTCTTCTGGTACTCCTGATAATTCAAATAGTACTCTACCTGGTTTAACTACTGCAACCCAGTATTCTGGTGATCCTTTACCTGAACCCATTCTTGTTTCAGCTGGCTTTTCTGTAACTGGTTTATCTGGGAAAATCTTTATCCAAAGTTTTCCACCTCTTTTAATGTATCTATTGATAGCAATTCTGGCAGATTCAATTTGGTTACTTGTTATCCATCCACAAGTTAGCGCTTGGATTCCGTAATCACCATAAGCTAAGAAATTACCTCTTGTAGCTTTACCTTTCATTCTACCACGTTGCACCTTACGATGTTTTACCCTTTTAGGCATTAACATGATCTATTCCTCCTTTCCTATGCGTTAGCCTCTTCCTTTTCTACTTTCTTAGTTGGAAGAACTTCTCCATTATAAACCCAAACCTTAACTCCGATTTTTCCATATGTTGTATCTGCTTCAGCAAATCCATAATCGATATCAGCTCTTAATGTTTGTAGTGGAATTGTTCCTTCATGATAATGTTCAGTTCTTGCTATTTCTGCTCCACCTAATCTACCAGAACAAGCAGTTTTTACACCTTTTATTCCGTGTTTCATAGCTCTTTGCATTGTTTGCTTCATAGCTCTTCTGAATGAAATTCTTTTTTCTAATTGTGCAGCAATATTTTCAGCCATTAATTGTGCATCAGCTTCTGCACTTTTAACTTCAACTATGTTTATTAAAACATTCTTATTTTCAACGAATTGAGTTAATTTATTTTTTAAAGCCTCAATTCCAGATCCACCTTTACCTATTATAACACCAGGCTTTGCTGTATATATGTTTAATTTTACTCTTTTCGCAGCTCTTTCAATTTCAATTTTAGAAATACCTGCAGAAAAAAGTTCCTTTTTCACAAATTTTCTGATCTTGTTATCTTCTATAAGATTATCAGCAAAGTTTTTCTTGTTAGCATACCATTTTGCGTCCCATCCCTTGATAACACCTACTCTAAGGCCATGAGGATTTACTTTTTGACCCACTTGCTTTTCCCTCCTTTTATCTTATTAAGCTCTTTCTTTAACAACTACTGTTATATTGCTTGTTTTCTTTAATATTTTAAATGCTCTACCTTGAGCATGAGGTTGGAATCTCTTTAATGTTGATCCTTGACCAACGAAACACTCTGAAACATATAAGTTATCAGCATTCAATTCCAAATTGTTTTCTGCATTAGCAACAGCTGATTTTAAAACTTTATTTATAACTACCGCTGCTTCTCTTGGAGTATATTGTAAAATAGCAAAAGCTTCGTTAACTTGTTTTCCTCTTATTAAATCAAGAATTACTCCTACCTTTGTTGGAGACATTCTAATATATTTTGCTATAGCTCTAGCTTCCATTTATGATCCTCCTTTCCAGGCTATCTTTTTGATGTTTTATCGTCATGACCTTTATAAGTTCTAGTTAATACAAACTCACCTAATTTATGGCCAACCATATCTTCTGATATATATACTGGTACATGCTTTCTTCCATCATGAACAGCAATTGTATGACCTATGAATTGTGGAAAAATTGTTGAACTTCTTGACCAAGTCTTAACAACCTTTTTTTCTCCATTACCATTCATTTCTTCTATTTTCTTAAAAAGTCCCTCATGAACAAAAGGTGCTTTCTTTGTTGATCTACTCACTAATATGCCTCCCTTCATAAACACTAAGGTCTAAGTTGTGAAGAGAACTTACTATTCTCCTCAAACTACTTAGCTCTTCTATCTTTGATAATAAATTTATCTGAATATTTCTTAGTCTTTCTAGTTTTGTATCCAAGTGCTGGTTTACCCCATGGAGTAACTGGACTTGGTCTACCAACTGGAGACTTACCTTCACCACCACCATGAGGGTGATCATTAGGGTTCATTACAGATCCTCTAACTGTTGGTCTCCATCCCATATGTCTCTTTCTACCAGCTTTACCGATATTAACAATATCGTTTGTCGCATTAGAAAGTGTTCCTATTGTAGCTCTACATTCGATTCTTACATATCTCATTTCACCTGATGGTAATCTAAGAGTTGCATAATCTCCTTCTTTAGCCATTAATTGAGCTGATCCACCTGCTGCTCTAACTAATTGACCACCTTTACCTCTTTGTAACTCTATATTGTGAATAACTGTACCTACTGGTATGTTCTTTAATGGAAGTGCATTACCAGGTTTGATATCAGCATTAACTCCAGACTCTATTACATCTCCAACTTTTAATCCTGCAGGCGCAAGAATATATCTCTTTTCTCCATCGCTATATATAACAAGAGCAATATATGCTGATCTGTTTGGATCATATTCTATAGTTGCAACCTTTGCTGGGATTTCATCTTTATTTCTTTTAAAGTCTATTATTCTATATTTTCTCTTAACACCGCCGCCACGATGTCTAACAGTAATTTTACCTTGAGCATTTCTACCCGCTTTACTCTTTAATGCAACAAGAAGTGACTTTTCTGGTTCTTGTGAAGTTATTTCTTCAAAAGTTGGCATAGTCATTTGTCTTCTTGCTGGTGTAATAGGGTTAAACTTTTTAACTGCCATTTAAAATTCCCTCCTTCTTCAAGCTTCTCTGGTGTTGATCACCAATAATGGCTTTATTCTACTATTATTGCATTCCCTCGAAGAATTCAATTCCATTACTTTCTTCAGTTAATGTAACTATAGCTTTCTTGTAATCTGATCTCTTACCTACATGTACGCCCATTCTCTTAGTTTTACCTAAGCCGTTTATAGTGTTAACAGATTCAACTTTAACATTGAAAACTTCTTCCACAGCTCTCTTTATTTGAGATTTATTAGCATCAACATGAACTATGAAAGTGTACCTTTTTTCGGCCATAGACGCCATACTTTTTTCAGTTATGATTGGCTTTCTTATTATATCATGGCTTGTTAATTTCATTATGCGTACACCTCCTCAATTTTTGATACAGCATCTTTAGTTATGATTAATTTTTCATATTTTAATAAATCATATACATTGATGTTGTTTGCAGGAATAACACTTATTCCTTGAATGTTTCTTGCTGACTTATAAACAACTTCATTTGATTCAGCTGTTATAATTAATGCTTTATTAGCTTCTAAAGCCTTTAGCATTTCTATCATACTCTTAGTTTTTGGTGCTTCAAAATTTAACGAATCAAGAACTATCATTTGATTATCTTGAACCTTGCTAGTTAAAGCAGATTTCATAGCAACCTTTCTCATACTCTTTGGAACTGAAACTCTGTAGTCTCTTGGCTTTGGTGCGAATACAATTCCACCTTTGATCCATTGTGGTGATCTGATAGAACCTTGTCTTGCTCTTCCAGTACCCTTTTGTCTCCAAGGCTTGATTCCGCCTCCTCTAACTTCAGATCTAGTTTTAGTTGATTGAGTTCCTTGTCTTTTGTTAGCTAATAATGCAACTACTACTTGGTGCAATGCATATTCATTAATTTCTGCCGCAAATACATTTTCATTTAATTCCATATCTGCAACTTTATTTCCTTCTTTATTAAATACTCCTACTGTAGGCATTTTATTTCCTCCTTTCTTCAAAGAAATTAAGCTCTAACTGTATCTTTAATTACTACTGTACCTTTATTAGGTCCTGGGATTCCACCCTTAATTAGTATTAAATTCTTTTCAGCTATTACTTTAACAACTTCTAAATTAAGTACTGTTGTATTTACAGATCCCATATGTCCTGGCATTCTCTTGTTTTTGAATGTTCTAGATGGATCTGATGAAGCTCCCATTGAACCTGGCGCTCTATGGAACTTAGAACCATGAGTCATAGGTCCTCTTTGTTGATTCCATCTTTTAATTGATCCTTGGAAACCCTTTCCCTTAGATACTGCAGATACATCAACTTTATCTCCTGCTCCAAATACATCAGCTTTTATTTCATTTCCAACTTCGTATTGACTTATATCGTCAAGTCTAAATTCTTTAAGAGTTCTTCTTAAAGTAGCTCCAGCCTTAGCAAAGTGACCTTTTCTTGGCTTATTAGCTAATTTTTCTCTTATTTCATCGAAACCAACTTGTATTGCTTCATAACCATCATTTTCTAATGTTTTCTTTTGAACAACAACACATGGGCCAGCTTCTACTACAGTTACAGGAATCACTTTTCCTTTTTCATCAAAAATTTGTGTCATTCCAACTTTTCTTCCAATTATAGCTTTTTTCATGTATTTACACCTCCCAAACTAATTAGCGGACTGTTAACAATCATAACTAGCCGTTTTTATATTATTTCCAGTACTAAAGCTTGATTTCTATATCAACACCCGCTGGAAGATTTAATCTCATTAATGCATCAACAGTTTTAGGTGATGGATTAACAATATCGATTAATCTCTTATGAGTTCTTATCTCAAATTGTTCTCTTGAATCTTTGTACTTGTGAACCGCTCTTAATATTGTAACAACATCTTTTTCAGTTGGTAGTGGCACTGGTCCTACAACCTTAGCTCCTGATGTTTTTGCAGTTTCAACAATTTTTTCAGCTGATTGATCTAAAATTGTATGATCAAAAGCCTTTAATCTAATTCTTATTTTTTGCTTTGACATTTCATTTCCCTCCTTTTATGTACGTTTTACTTCTAACGCACAACAGCGGCTATTCTGTAAACTGTTCCAGGTGTTTCGTGATATCCAAACCTAATACAGAATCCCTGTCGTCGGATTCTAGATCCAAACTTACTCATCAAGAATTACCCGGAAGTCCGGCAACCTCTTGAATCCTCGCTGTATGCTATGCAACTTCTTAATTATACTATTGTTATATTGTCTTTTCAAGCTTTTTTTTACATTTTCCTATTTTTTTTTAATTCCTTATATTGGGTGATTTTTTAATTATCTTTACTAAAAATTTTATATCAGTTTGTTATGATTTATTTTGCGATAATAAATAAATATTTGTGATAACAATCCGATTTTATTATGAAATACTAACTAAATTATATAATTCATAAAATAAAAGCAAGGAAATTATACCTTGCTTTTACCGTCAAATATAAATGTATCTTATTCTACTATTTTAGTAACAACTCCAGAACCTACAGTTCTTCCGCCTTCTCTGATAGCAAATCTTAATCCTTCATCCATTGCGATTGGAGTGATTAATTCAACATTCATATCAATGTGATCTCCAGGCATTACCATTTCCATTCCGTCTGGTAATTTGATTGATCCTGTAACGTCTGTTGTTCTGAAGTAGAATTGTGGTCTGTATCCATCGAAGAATGGAGTATGTCTTCCACCTTCTTCTTTCTTAAGTACGTATACTTGACCTACAAATTTAGTATGAGGATGTACTGAATTTGGTTTTGATAAAACTTGACCTCTTTCAATATCAGTTCTTTGAACTCCTCTTAATAATGCTCCGATGTTATCTCCTGCTTGCGCTTCATCCAATAACTTTCTGAACATTTCGATTCCAGTTACTACAACTTTCTTCTTTTCTTCACTTAATCCAACGATTTCTACTTCATCTCCTACATGAAGTACTCCAGCTTCAACTCTTCCTGTTGCAACTGTTCCTCTTCCTGTAATTGTGAATACATCTTCGATTGGCATTAAGAACGGCTTATCTGTTGCTCTTTCTGGAGTTGGGATATAGCTATCTACTGCTTCCATTAAATCCATGATTGGCTTAATTGCTTCTTCATCTGTTGGATTTTCTAATGCTTTTAATGCTGATCCTGTTATTACTGGAATATCGTCTCCTGGGAAGTCATATTCACTTAATAATTCTCTTACTTCCATTTCTACTAATTCTAATAATTCTGGATCGTCTACCATATCTGCTTTATTTAAGAATACTACGATATATTGGATACCAACTCTTGATCCTAGTAGTATATGTTCTCTTGTTTGTGGCATTGGACCATCTGCTGCTGATACAACTAAGATAGCTCCATCCATTTGTGCTGCTCCTGTGATCATGTTCTTAACATAGTCAGCATGCCCTGGACAGTCAACGTGCGCATAGTGTCTGTTTTCTGTTTGGTACTCAACGTGTGCTGTATTGATTGTGATTCCTCTTTCTTTTTCTTCTGGAGCCTTATCAATATCTGCATAGTTAAATGCTTCTGCAAATCCTTTATTTGCTAATACTGTTGTGATTGCTGCTGTTAATGTTGTCTTACCATGGTCTACGTGACCTATTGTTCCAATATTAACGTGTGGCTTACTTCTTTCATACTTTGCTTTTGCCATTATAATTTTCCTCCCTTGATAGACATAATTTAAAGAATCTTTTCGTAAATATTATAACTTATAGATATTTTAATATCTATATTTATTATTCAAGTTTTTTACCATATTATATGAAAATTATTAAAACACATTATATGCTCCGTAAAATAATTTAATATACAATATGATAAAAACTTTATATTACTCTTTATTTAGCTCTGCTACCTGCAATTTGTTCTTGAATATTCTTTGGAACTTCATCATAGTGATCAAATACCATTGAGTAAACTCCTCTACCTTGAGTTCTAGATCTTAAAGTAGTAGCATATCCAAACATTTCTGATAATGGAACAAACGCTCTAATAACTTGCGCTCCATTAAGAGCTTCCATACCTTCCATTATACCTCTTCTTGAATTGATATCTCCGATAACATCTCCCATGTATTCTTCTGGAACTGTTACTTCAACTTTCATCATTGGTTCAAGAAGTACAGGGCTTGCTTTAGCCATTGCATTCTTAAATGCCATAGAACCTGCTATTTTAAATGCCATTTCAGATGAGTCAACTTCATGGTATGAACCGTGTACTAATTTAACTTTGAAGTTAATAACATTATAGCCTGCAATTATACCATTTTTAGATGCTTCTTGAATACCTGCATCAATAGCTGGTATGTATTCCTTAGGAATAGCTCCTCCAACAACAGCATTTTCAAATACATATTCGCCTTCAGTTGGTTCCATTTCAATTACAGCATGACCGTATTGTCCTTTACCACCTGATTGTTTAGCATATTTAGCTTCTGCTTTAACAGCTGATCTAATTGTTTCCTTATAAGCAACCTGAGGTGCTCCAACATTACATTCAACTTTAAATTCCCTTTGAAGTCTATCAACAATTATTTCTAAGTGAAGCTCTCCCATACCCGCAATAATTGTTTGACCTGTTTCTGTATCAGTCCAAGTCTTAAATGTAGGATCTTCTTCTGCTAATTTAGCTAATGCCATACCCATTTTTTCTTGAGCATCTTTTGTCTTTGGTTCAATAGCTACTCTTATAACTGGTTCTGGGAACTCCATAGCTTCAAGAATTATTGGACTATTTTCTGCACATAAAGTATCACCTGTTGTAGTGTTTTTTAATCCAATTACTGCACCAATTTCCCCTGCTTCTAATGATTCAACTTCTGATCTTGAATTTGAATGCATCTTAACAAGTCTACCGATTCTTTCTTTCTTACCTTTTGTTGAGTTAAGAACATATGAACCACTCTGCATTACGCCAGAATATATTCTTGTAAATGCCAATTTACCAACAAATGGATCAGTAGCTATTTTAAATGCTAAAGCTGATAATGGTTCAGAGTCTGAAGAATTTCTATGATCTTCTTCTCCATCTAATGTTGTTCCTTTTATTGCTGGAACATCTAATGGTGATGGTAAGTAATCTACAACTCCATCAATCATTTCTTGAACACCTTTGTTTTTGTATGAAGAACCACAAATACAAGGATATATTTCGTTAGCAATTGTAGCTTTTCTTAAAGCAGCTTTTAATTCTTCAATTGTAAGTTCTTCACCTTCTAAATACTTTTCCATTAATTCTTCATCTGTTTCAGCAATAGCTTCTATCATTGCTGCTCTGTATTCTTCAGCTTGATCAGCATATTCAGCTGGTATAGCTTCTTCTCTCATATCTTTTCCAAGATCATCATAGAATATAAAAGCAACATTCTTTATAAGGTCAACCATTCCTTTGAAGCCTTGTTCGCTACCTACTGGAATCTGAATCGGAACTGCGTTTGCTTTTAATCTATCTTTAACTGTTTGAATACATCTAAAGAAATCAGCACCTGTTGCATCCATTTTATTTACATAAATCATTCTTGGCACACCATACTTATCCGCCTGTCTCCAAACAGTTTCAGTTTGTGGTTCAACACCGCTCTTTGCATCAAGAACTGTAACAGCTCCATCAAGTACTCTTAATGATCTTTCAACTTCAACTGTGAAGTCTACGTGACCAGGAGTATCTATAATATTAAGTTCATGTTCTTTCCAGAAACATGAAGTTGCTGCTGAAGTAATTGTTATACCTCTTTCTTGTTCTTGAACCATCCAGTCCATTGTAGCTTCACCATCATGAACTTCCCCTATTTTGTGACTCACTCCTGTATAGAACAATATACGTTCAGTAGTTGTTGTCTTACCAGCATCTATATGAGCCATTATACCGAAGTTACGGAATTTATCTAAAGGATATTTTCTAGCCATTTATTTGTCCTCCTCTCAATGAGTAAAATATAATTTAATTTGACAAAACTGCCTTAGCATAAGCCAAAACAGTTTTATAGATATTAGTATCTGTAATGAGCAAATGCCTTATTAGCTTCTGCCATTTTATGAGTATCTTCTCTCTTCTTAACAGCTGCTCCTGTATTATTAGATGCATCTAATAATTCACCAGCAACTCTTTCACTCATTAGCTTTTCGCCTCTTTTTCTAGCTGCTATTAACATCCATCTTATTCCTAATGTCTGTCTTCTTTCTGGTCTAACTTCGATTGGAACTTGATAAGTAGCACCACCTATTCTTCTAGCTTTAACTTCTAGTAATGGCATTACATTGTTCATAGCTTCTTCAAATACTTCTAAAGCTTCTTTTCCACTTCTTTTTGCTATTAATTCAAATGCTTCATAGCATATCTTTTGGGCTACACCCTTCTTACCATCTTCCATTATACTATTTATAAATTTAGTAACAACCTTTGAATTGTATACTGGATCTGGTAATACGTCTCTTTTTGCGATATGTCCTTTTCTTGGCACTTTTCTTCCCTCCTTAACATTTTAAATTTAAGTTCATCGGTACTCGGTATTTTTCATACCGTAAAGTGCTACATCTTTTACATGTATATAAACTCAAAATAAAATCTATAATTTCTGTTGAAGATAAGCACTATTCTTTGTTAAAATTCCTATTTCTTCTTAGGTCTCTTAGCACCGTACTTTGATCTTCCTTGTAATCTGTTAGCTACTCCAGCGCAGTCTAGCGCACCTCTTACGATATGGTATCTAACACCAGGAAGGTCTTTAACTCTTCCACCTCTTATAAGAACAACACTATGTTCTTGTAAGTTGTGACCTACTCCACCAATATATGCAGTTACTTCAAATCCATTTGTTAATCTAACTCTAGCAATTTTTCTTAACGCTGAGTTAGGTTTTTTAGGAGTTGTTGTTTTAACTACTGTACATACACCTCTTTTTTGAGGACACTCTTTAAGTGCTGGTGCAGTTGATTTAACTACTGCTGTTTTTCTGCCTTTTCTTACTAATTGGCTAATAGTTGGCATTTTTTCACCTCCTGAAATTTATTTATCTATTTTAAAATTAAGATAAACACTAATTTATCAAGTTATATGAATTAGTATATCATACAACTTATCAAATATACCTAAATTTTACACAATAAATCAATATCCTATGTATTAAGCTATAAATTTACTTTTATAAAATGATATATTCACATTAATTTGTGTGATTTCACATTTAAAATCACACAAATTGTATTTTATCATTTAATTTTACACATGTCAATATAATACATGCTTATTCTTCAACAGTTTCTCCAATAGTTTCTTCAACCAATTCACTATCTGTTTCCACCTTTAAAGATCTATATCTCATCATTCCAGTACCAGCTGGAATAAGCTTACCAATTATTACATTTTCTTTTAATCCAACTAAAGGATCAACTTTTCCTTTAATTGCTGCTTCTGTTAGAACTCTTGTCGTTTCTTGGAACGAAGCTGCTGATAGAAAACTATCAGTTGCTAATGCTGCCTTAGTTATACCTAGTAGAGTTTGTTCTCCTTTTGCTTCTTCTCCACCAAATTCTCTTACTCTAGCATTTTCTTCATAGAAATCAAACATATCAATCATAGTTCCTGGTAATAATTCTGTATCTCCCGAGTCAACAATTTTTATCTTTCTAGTCATTTGTCTAACAACTACTTCTAAGTGTTTATCATTGATATCAACACCTTGTAGTCTATAAACCTTTTGAACCTCCGAAAGTAAATATCTTCTTGCTCCATCTATTCCTTTTATGCTCATTATATCATGAGGATTTACTGAACCTTCTGTAATTTCATCACCAGCTTCAATATAATCACTTTCATTGACTCTCAATCTTGATCCAAAAGGTATATCGTAACTACGTTCTTCTCCATCAGCACCCATAATTATTACTGTTCTCTTCTTCTTCGTCTCTTCTATTCTCGCAGTACCAGCAATTTCACTTACTATTGCAAGCCCTTTTGGCTTTCTAGCTTCAAATAGTTCTTCAACTCTAGGTAAACCTTGAGTGATATCTGCTCCTGCAACTCCACCGGTATGGAATGTTCTCATTGTAAGCTGTGTACCTGGTTCTCCAATTGATTGTGCTGCTATTATTCCAACAGCTTCTCCAATATCAATCTTTTTAGCTGTTGCCATATTCATACCATAACATCTAGCACACACACCAACTTTACATTTGCAAGTGAACACAGATCTAATTTTTACTTTCTTAATTCCTGCTGAAACTATCTTGTCAGCTGCATACGGATCCATATATTCATTTTTTGGATGTACTATATCACCAGTTTTTGGATCAACAATATCTTCTGCTGTATATCTACCAATTAATCTTTCTCTTAATTCTTCGATAACTTCATTACCTTCTTTAATTTCACTTACAAATATTCCTTCATCTGTACCACAATCTTCTTCTCTTACAATAACATCTTGAGAAACGTCAACAAGTCTTCTAGTTAAATATCCAGAATCCGCCGTCTTTAACGCTGTATCTGCATTACCTTTTCTAGCTCCATGAGTAGACAAGAAATATTCTATTACATCTAATCCTTCTTTAAATGATGCTCTTATAGGCAACTCTATAATCTTACCTGACGGACTGGCCATAAGACCTCTCATACCAGCTAATTGCTTAATCTGAGATTTTGATCCTCTGGCTCCAGAATCAGCCATCATATATATCGGATTAAATTTATCAAGACTATCCATTAATGCATTGGCTACATCTTCAGTTGTCTGAGTCCATTTTTCTATAACTCTTTCATATCTTTCTTCATCAGATATGAAACCTCTCTTATACATCTTTTCAATCTTTTCGATCGTTTCATCTGCTTCCTTAAGTAAATCATATTTCACTTTTGGAACTATTATATCTGATGAAGCAACTGTTACAGCGCCGATTGATGAATAATGATACCCTAATGCTTTAATATTATCAAGCATTATAGATGTTTTAACCGGACCATGCTTCATGTAACATTGATCGATTATCGTTCCTAATGACTTTTTCGTAGCTAAGAAATCAACTTCTAAATTGAACATATCTTCTTCATTTTCTCTATTGATTAATCCCAAGTTTTGCGGAATTGATTCATTAAATATAATCTTTCCAACTGTAGTTTTAATTATCTTAGACTTAACTACACCATCAATTTCTCTAAACATTCTAACATTTATTTGAGCATGTATATCAATTTCTTTAACTTCATATGCCATTATAGCTTCATCTTTGCTTGAGAATGTCATTCCATCCCCTTTTGCACCATTCTTATCCATGGTTAAATAGTATGATCCAAGAATCATATCTTGTGTTGGAACACAAACTGGTTTACCATCTGATGGCTTCAAAATATTTGTTGCAGCTAGCATTAAGAATCTAGCTTCTGCTTGAGCTTCTACTGACAATGGAAGATGGACAGCCATTTGGTCCCCATCAAAGTCAGCGTTATAAGCTGTACATGCTAACGGATGAAGTTTTATTGCTCTACCTTCTACTAATACAGGTTGGAATGCTTGAATACCAAGTCTGTGCAATGTAGGTGCACGGTTAAGTAATACTGGATGATCTGCAATTACCTCTTCCAATACATCCCATACTTGTGGTAATACTCTTTCAACCATTCTCTTGGCGCTCTTTATATTATGAGCTATTCCATCTTGTACAAGCTTTTTCATAACAAATGGTTTAAATAATTCTATTGCCATTTCCTTAGGAAGTCCGCATTGATACATTTTTAATTCTGGACCAACAACGATAACTGATCTACCTGAGTAGTCAACTCTCTTACCAAGTAAGTTTTGTCTAAATCTACCTTGTTTACCTTTTAACATATCTGAAAGAGATTTTAAAGGTCTATTTCCAGGTCCAGTTACTGGTCTTCCTCTTCTACCATTATCAATAAGTGCATCTACTGCCTCTTGAAGCATTCTTTTTTCATTTCTCACAATTATATCTGGAGCACCTAAATCTAATAACTTCTTTAATCTGTTATTTCTGTTTATTACTCTTCTATATAAATCATTTAAATCAGATGTCGCAAATCTTCCTCCATCTAATTGAACCATAGGTCTTAAATCTGGTGGTATTACTGGTATCACATTTATGACCATCCACTGTGGATCATTGCCTGATTTTCTAAACGATTCTACAACTTCTAGTCTTCTAATAATTCTAACTTTCTTTTGTCCCGAACTTTGCTTTAATTCTTCTTTAAGTTCTTTTGAAGAAGTTACTAAATCAATTTCATTTAGTAAATCTTGAATTGCTTCAGCTCCCATGCCTGCTACAAAGCTTTCATCTCCATATTTATCTACAGCTTCTCTATATTCCTTTTCATTAAGAAGCTGCTTCTTCAATAGTGGTGTTTCCTTCGGATCTATCACTATATAAGATGCAAAGTATAAAACTTTTTCCAAAGCTCTTGGCGACATATCTAAAATCAATCCCATTCTTGATGGAATTCCTTTAAAGTACCAAATATGAGATACTGGGGCAGCTAATTCTATATGCCCCATTCTTTCTCTTCTCACTTTAGCTTTTGTGACTTCAACTCCACATCTATCACAAACTATCCCTTTATATCTTACTCTTTTGTACTTTCCACAGTGACATTCCCAATCTTTCATTGGTCCAAAAATTCTTTCGCAGAATAAACCATCTCTCTCTGGTTTTAAAGTTCTATAGTTAATAGTTTCTGGTTTCTTAACTTCTCCTCTTGACCATTGTCTTATTTGTTCTGGAGATGCTAAACCAATTTGTATTGCATCAAAATTATTTAATTCAAACAAGGGTAAATCCTCCCTTCAAAATTAGTGTTCATCATTAAAATCATCTAGTTCTAATTCAGTTTCAAGATCAGCTATATCGACACTCTCATCATAATCAATTTCATCTATGTCTTCATCAGTGTTTTGATCATAACTATCGTCCTCTAATACATCTGGTTCCGGCACCATGATCTCTTCACTGCCTTCTATATTAACTTCTAAATTTGCCATATCCTCATCCACAAATTCTTTTAAAGTAACTTCTTCATGTGCATCATTTAATACTTTAATATCCAGACACAATGCTTGTAACTCTTTAATAAGAACTTTGAACGATTCCGGTACTCCTGGTTCAGGTATATTTTCCCCTTTTACTATAGCCTCATATGTCTTCACTCTACCTACAACATCATCTGACTTAACAGTTAATATTTCCTGAAGTGTATGTGCCGCTCCATATGCTTCTAATGCCCAAACCTCCATTTCACCAAATCTTTGACCACCAAATTGAGCTTTACCTCCTAATGGTTGTTGAGTAACCAATGAATATGGTCCTGTAGATCTAGCGTGAATCTTATCATCTACTAAATGGTGAAGTTTTAAAATATACATTATACCAACAGTTACTGGATTATCAAACGGTTCTCCAGTTCTACCATCATATAATATAGTTTTAGCATCTTCTCTAAATCCTGCTTTTATCATGCATTCTGTGATTTCAGGTTGTGTTGCACCATCAAATACAGGTGTAGCTATATGCCATCCTAAATGGCTAGCTGCCCAACCCAAGTGAACTTCAAGTACCTGACCTATATTCATACGAGAAGGTACTCCTAATGGATTTAAGCATATTTGAAGAGGTCTACCGTCCGGTAAGAATGGCATATCTTCTTCTGGTAATATTCTAGAGATAACCCCCTTATTACCATGACGTCCTGCCATTTTATCCCCAACTGAAATTTTTCTTTTTTGTGCAATATAACATCTTACAAGTTCATTTACTCCTGGGTTTAATTCATCCCCATTTTCTCTTGTAAATACTTTTATATCAACTATTATTCCAGCTTCACCGTGAGGTACTCTTAATGAGGTATCTCTTACTTCTCTTGCCTTTTCACCAAAAATTGCTCTTAACAATCTTTCTTCTGCTGTAAGCTCAGTTTCACCTTTTGGCGTTACTTTTCCAACCAATATGTCTCCTGATCTCACTTCTGCACCGATTCGTATGATTCCTCTGTCATCTACATCCTTAAGTGCATCATCACTTACGTTTGGTATGTCTCTTGTAATTTCCTCTGGTCCTAGCTTCGTATCTCTAGCTTCACATTCATATTCTTCTATATGCATAGATGTAAAGACATCTTCTCTGACCAATTCTTCTGAAATTAACATAGCATCTTCGTAATTATAACCTTCCCAAGTTATGAATCCCATTCTGATGTTCTTACCTAATGCAATTTCACCTAAATCTGTAGATGGACCATCTGCAATAACTTGATTCTTGTATACTATTTCTCCCGTATCAACTATCGGTCTTTGATTAATACAAGTTCCTGAGTTACTTCTCTTAAACTTTAATAATTTATATACATCTGTGCCACCATCTGAGTCTCTCTTAACACGAATCTCACTACCCGAAACATAAGTAACTACTCCAGCATTCTTTGCCTTTGGTAATACCCCTGAGTCAACAGCAGCTTTAAATTCGATTCCTGTTCCAACTATTGGCGCTTGAGGACTTAATAATGGAACTGCTTGACGTTGCATGTTTGAACCCATAAGCGCTCTTGATGCATCATCATTTTCAAGGAATGGTATCATCGCAGTTGCAACAGATACAATTTGTCTTGCAGATACATCTATTAAATCAACGTCAGTTGTTGGAACAACTAATATATCCTCTAAATGTCTTACTCTGACCTTTTTATTTATAAAGTACCCATTTTCATCCATGGGCTCCTTTGCTTCAGCTATTAAACATTGATCTTCTTCATCAGCAGTGAAATATCTTATTTCATCTGTAGCTCTTCCATTTTCTTTGTCAACAATTCTATATGGCGTTTCAATAAATCCATACTCATTAACTTTTGCGAAAGTTGCTAACGAATTTATAAGACCTATATTAGGACCTTCTGGTGTCTCAATTGGACACATTCTACCATAATGTGAATGGTGAACGTCTCTTACTTCAAAACCAGCTCTTTCTCTTGAAAGTCCTCCTGGTCCTAATGCCGATAATCTTCTCTTATGCGTAAGTTCTGATAATGGATTTGTTTGATCCATGAACTGTGATAATTGTGAACTACCAAAAAATTCTTTGATAGCTGCTGCTACCGGCCTTATATTAATTAACATTTGAGGAGTTATAGCTTCTTGATCTTGAATAGTCATTCTTTCCTTAACTACTCTTTCCATTCTAGATAGACCAATTCTAAATTGGTTCTGCAATAATTCCCCTACAGATCTCAATCTTCTATTACCTAAATGATCTATATCATCAACATAACCTATTCCATAAGTTAATCCTAGTTCATAGCTTATAGTTGCAAATATATCATCTCTTATAATATGTTTAGGAATAAGTTTACTAATATTCTTCTTGATTTCCTCTTTAATACTTACTTCATCAGAAAAATTATCTAATATTTCCTTCAAAGTAGGATAATGAACTAATTCTTTTATCCCTAGGTCTGAAATATCAAAAGAAACTTGTTTCTTCAAATCTACAAAGTTATTACTAATTACTCTAATAACTTTATCTTCTATTAATACATCAACCGATTTAACACCTGCATTCTGAATCTCTTCAGCTACTAATCTACTTATTTTCTGACCCTTCTCCACCATTATTTCTCCAGTTTGTGGATTAACAATATCAGTGGCTGCTACTTGGTTAGCTATTCTTAGATTTAATGCAAGTTTTTTATTAAATTTATATCTTCCGACTCTAGATAAATCATATCTTTTTGCGTCAAAGAATAATGTATCAATTAAAGATATAGCACTATCTACTGTTGGTGGTTCACCAGGTCTCAATCTCTTATATATTTCAAGTAGTGCTTCCTCTTTAGTTTTAGTATTGTCTTTTTCTATTGAAGCTCTAAATCTTTCTTCTTCGCCGAAGAAATCTAGCAACTCCTGATCACTGCCTAATCCCATAGCTCTTGCTAATATACTAATTGACAATTTTCTAGTTTTATCAATTCTTACATAAATTACATCATTAGAATCTGTTTCGTATTCCAACCATGCTCCTCTATTAGGGATAACAGTTGATGAATATAACTTTTTACCACTCTTATCTATAGAGTAGTTATAATATACACCCGGTGATCTTACTAATTGACTAACTATAACTCTTTCAGCACCATTAATTACAAAGGTACCTTGCTCTGTCATTAATGGGAAGTCACCCATAAATACTTCTTGTTCTTTAATTTCACCAGTTTCATTATTCTGCAATCTGATTGAAACTTTTAATGGCGCAGCATAAGTCGCGTCTCTTTCCTTACATTCTTCGACAGAATACTTGATATTTTCCATATCAAGTTTATAGTCTACGAACTCAAGTACTAAATTCCCCGTGAAGTTTGTGATAGGATTAATATCATCAAAAACTTCATGCAGCCCTTCTCTTAAAAACCATTCATATGAATCTAATTGAACCTCAATTAAATTCGGCATTTCAGTAACATCATTAACCTTACCGAAACTCATTCTTGTTCTTTTTCCAACTTGGACAGGATGTACCATGAATTTTCACCCCTTGTATAAAATAAACTAAAATAGCCAAAAGCATACTTTCCCTAAGGACTTTGCTTTCGGACAGCGTCTTTCTATAGTATAACCATTATTCACCAGATTATACTCCTTATTTCCACTATAAATATATAGTATTCCATAGAGAATAATACATTATATTATAATATCATAGGATATTTTTCTTGTCAATAAATATTATTAAAGAATCCTTTTTAGTTATAAAGCTATATAAAATACCTATTTACCTAACAAGCATTTTATATAGCTTTATAAATTTAGTTTAAAAAAGGTGCTATAAAGCACCTTTTTCTTTAAAACAAACTACTTAACTTCTGCAGTAGCTCCTACTTCAGCTAATTTAGCTTTCATATCTTCAGCTTCGTCTTTAGAAACGCCTTCTTTTAATGTCTTAGGAGCTCCATCAACTATTTCCTTAGCTTCTTTTAATCCTAATCCTGTTATTTCTCTAACTACTTTGATAACTTTAATCTTGTTATCTCCTGCGCTTGCTAATACTACGTCGAATTCAGTTTTTTCTTCAGCAGCAGCTCCACCAGCTACAGCTCCACCAGCTACAACAGCAGCAGCAGCACTTACTCCAAATTCTTCTTCACAAGCCTTTACTAATTCATTTAAATCTAAAACGCTCATTTCTTTTATTGCTTGAATTATTTCTTCTCTTGTCATTTTTAATAGCACCTCCGAATTTTTTCTTAAAATTTTAATTAATCTTTAAATTATTCTGCAGATTCAGTTCCCTTGCTATCAGCAATAGCACTTAATACACGTGCAAAGCTTGATATTGGAGACTTGATACTTCCAAGAAGTTTTGCAATAAGAACTTCTTTTGATGGTATTGTTGCAAGCTGTTTAATTTTAGCTTCATCATAGATTTCTCCTTCTATGATACCAGCTTTTAATTCCAACTTCTTATGATCTTTAGCAAAGTCATTTAAAAGTCTTGCAGCTAATGTTACATCTTCATAACTAAATGCAACAGATACTGGTCCTTCTAAATATTCTGCTATACCATCTAAGCCTAATTCTTTAGCTGCTAAAGCTACTAAAGTATTTTTATATACTTTGTATTCAACTCCAGCGTCTCTTAAACTTTTTCTAAGAGCTGTATCTTCTTCAACATTTAGACCTTGATACTTACTAAGAACAACAGCTTTTGATTTTTCTAATTTTTCCTTAATTTCAGCAACTTTTGCTTCTTTAAGTTGTCTGTTTTTATTCATTACTGTAGTCCACCTCCTCACAGTTATAAACTGCTTCTTTTATTAAAAAAGACCTTCCGCAGACATGGAAGGCCTATAATATAATCTATTATATACACCTAGGCGGGCAGTTATCTTTACGCTTTCGCACCCACTGTCTACGGAAAAAATATTTTCTTTTTACAACATTTGAAATTATACTACATAATTTCACTCAAGTCAATACTAATCTAAAGCTCTTGTAGGATTAACTTTTGCACTTGGCCCCATTGTACTTGAAACAGATACTGATTTTAAGTATTGCCCTTTTGCTGCTGCTGGTTTAGCTTTAACTAAAGCTTCCATTAATGCAGTAAAGTTTTCTTTTAATTTTTCAGTTCCAAATGATTTTTTTCCAATTGGACAGTGAACTATTGCTGTTTTATCTACTCTATATTCAACTTTACCAGCTTTAATTTCTTCAATTGCCTTAGCAACATCAAATGTTACTGTTCCCGACTTTGGATTTGGCATTAGTCCTTTAGGTCCTAACACTCTACCAATTCTACCTACAACTCCCATCATATCTGGTGTTGCAACAACTACGTCATAATCAAACCAGTTTTCGCTTTGGATTTTTTGAACTAGTTCATCTGCTCCAACGAAATCTGCTCCTGCTTGTTGTGCTTCTGCAGCCTTATCTCCTTTAGCAAAAACAAGTACTCTAACTGTTTTACCTGTTCCGTTTGGTAATACAACTGCACCTCTAACTTGTTGATCTGCATGTCTTGGATCTACTCCAAGTCTTACATGTAATTCGATAGTTTCATCGAAGTTTGCCTTTGCAGTCTTTAATGTAAGATCTAATGCTTCTACTGGATTATATAATGCACTCTTATCTATAAGCTTTGCACTTTCAATGTATTTTTTTCCCATAATTTGCCTCCTCTGTGGTGTTAACGGTTTTGACCTCCCACTTATTTTTACGAATTACTCTTCAATAGTTACGCCCATACTTCTAGCTGTTCCTGCTATCATTCTCATAGCTGATTCAACATTTGCAGCATTTAAGTCTGGCATCTTAGTTTCAGCAATCTTTCTAAGTTGATCTTGAGTTAATTTACCAACCTTTGTTTTATTAGGTACTCCAGAACCACTTTCTAATCCTATTTCTTTCTTAATTAGAACTGCAGCTGGAGGAGTCTTTAATATAAAACTAAAAGATCTGTCTTGGTAAACTGTAATAACTACTGGTATTATATACCCAGCTTGATTTGCAGTTTTTGCATTAAACTCCTTACAGAATCCCATTATATTTACACCGTGTTGACCTAAAGCTGGACCTACAGGTGGAGCTGGTGTCGCCTTACCTGCTTGAAGTTGAAGTTTAATCATTCCAGTTACTTTCTTAGCCATTTTTGTTATTCCTCCTATTACTGTGGTATAACGAACTCTTTTTAGTTCTCCCACTTAATTAAAATTAGTTCATTATAGTTAAACTAATTTTTCAACTTGATTAAAGTCTAATTCGGCAAGTGTTTCTCTGCCAAACATCTCCACTAAAGCTTTCACTTTGCGTTTATCCGGAATTATCTCTTGTATTGTGGCTACTGAATCTCTCAATGGCCCAGAGATAATTCTTATACTTTCCCCTACCTCTAAGTCAATCTCAACAGGAACTTCTAACACTCCCATTGATTCCACTTCTTCATCAGAAAGAGGAACTGGTTTAGATCCTGGGCCTACAAATCCTGTTACGCCTCTAGTATTTCTAACAACGTACCAAGCTTCATCTCCCATTAACATTTTTACAAGCACATATCCAGGAAATTTCTTCTTTAATGAGACTTTTTGCTTTCCATCTTTTTCTTCAACCACTTCTTCCATGGGTACTTGTATATCATGGATTAATGCTTCAAGATTTCTATTTTCAATTGCTTTTTCTAAGTTTGCTTTTACTTTATTTTCATATCCTGAGTATGTATGAACTACATACCATCGTGCTCTATCACTCATATTCGTCAGGCGATATAAAATCGCCCAAACCTCCCTTTTACTTGAAATTTAAAATCATTTTAAAGAGGTTATTGAAAATAGAATCCAATCCACCAACTAATATAGTATACATTAGTGTGAACACAATAACTGCAACAAATGCTTTCTTTGTCTCATCTTTTGAAGGCCAAGTTATCTTCTTAACCTCTACCTTAACCTCTCGAAAAAAACCAAACAAACCATTACTTTTAATAGCTTTTTCAGTTTTCACACTGTTCTTTGCTGACATATCTTCACATCCTTAAATTTAATAACTATATGTCATTACTTCGGCTAATTACTTTGTTTCTCTATGAAGAGTGTGCTTTTTACAGAATTTACAATACTTTTTCATTTCTAATCTATCTGGATCATTCTTTTTGTTTTTCATTGAATCATAATTTCTTTGTTTACACTCTGTGCATGCTAAAGTTACTTTTGTTCTCATGACTGCACCTCCAGTTTTCTTATATATTAAATAGGAATCTTGAGTTCCTATTCACTTCTAAAATTTACGTTGCTTAAAATGTCACTTTTATACAATATCATAGAATATTTGACTTGTCAATCATCCTTTAAATAGGACTAAGTTATACAACTTAGTCCTATTAGTAATAAATGTATCTTATTCTACTATTTTAGTAACAACTCCAGAACCTACAGTTCTTCCGCCTTCTCTGATAGCAAATCTTAATCCTTCATCCATTGCGATTGGAGTGATTAATTCAACATTCATATCAATGTGATCTCCAGGCATTACCATTTCCATTCCGTCTGGTAATTTGATTGATCCTGTAACGTCTGTTGTTCTGAAGTAGAATTGTGGTCTGTATCCATCGAAGAATGGAGTATGTCTTCCACCTTCTTCTTTCTTAAGTACGTATACTTGACCTACAAATTTAGTATGAGGATGTACTGAATTTGGTTTTGATAAAACTTGACCTCTTTCAATATCAGTTCTTTGAACTCCTCTTAATAATGCTCCGATGTTATCTCCTGCTTGCGCTTCATCCAATAACTTTCTGAACATTTCGATTCCAGTTACTACAACTTTCTTCTTTTCTTCACTTAATCCAACGATTTCTACTTCATCTCCTACATGAAGTACTCCAGCTTCAACTCTTCCTGTTGCAACTGTTCCTCTTCCTGTAATTGTGAATACATCTTCGATTGGCATTAAGAACGGCTTATCTGTTGCTCTTTCTGGAGTTGGGATATAGCTATCTACTGCTTCCATTAAATCCATGATTGGCTTAATTGCTTCTTCATCTGTTGGATTTTCTAATGCTTTTAATGCTGATCCTGTTATTACTGGAATATCGTCTCCTAGGGAAGTCATATTCACTTAATAATTCTCTTACTTCCATTTCTACTAATTCTAATAATTCTGGATCGTCTACCATATCTGCTTTATTTAAGAATACTACGATATATTGGATACCAACTCTTGATCCTAGTAGTATATGTTCTCTTGTTTGTGGCATTGGACCATCTGCTGCTGATACAACTAAGATAGCTCCATCCATTTGTGCTGCTCCTGTGATCATGTTCTTAACATAGTCAGCATGCCCTGGACAGTCAACGTGCGCATAGTGTCTGTTTTCTGTTTGGTACTCAACGTGTGCTGTATTGATTGTGATTCCTCTTTCTTTTTCTTCTGGAGCCTTATCAATATCTGCATAGTTAAATGCTTCTGCAAATCCTTTATTTGCTAATACTGTTGTGATTGCTGCTGTTAATGTTGTCTTACCATGGTCTACGTGACCTATTGTTCCAATATTAACGTGTGGCTTACTTCTTTCATACTTTGCTTTTGCCATTATAATTTTCCTCCCTTATTATCTTCTAATAAACTTGGCCTAGTGTTTTTTTATTTTTTATTATTTGGAGCTCACAATCGGAATCGAACCGACGACCTCCACCTTACCAAGGTGACGCTCTGCCGACTGAGCTATGTGAGCGTTCAAAATTGCTATCTTCTTTGATATACCAATTATAAAGTTTACTATTATTCTTTTTATTTGTCAATATAAATTATCACTTTAAATCTAAGCATTTTTCTAATTTTCTCTTTACTCTTTGTAATGCATTATCTATCGACTTCGAATGTCGTTCTAAATCACTTGCAATCTCCTGATAAGATTTTCCATCTAGGTATGAAGTAAGAACCTCTAATTCCAAATCTGATAACACTTTCGAAATCTTTTTCTCGATATAATCCATTTGTTCCTTACTAATCATTAGCTCTTCAGGATCTGAAATTTTCAATCCTGCCAAAACATCAAGGAGAGTTCTCTCTGATTCCTCTTCATATATTGGCTTATTTAAAGAGACATAAGTATTTAACGGAATATGTTTCTGCCTAGTAGCTGTTTTTATTGCAGTTATTATTTGTCTGATTACACATATTTCTGCAAAGGCTTTAAATGATGTTGATTTTTCTGCATTAAAATCTCTGATAGCCTTATATAAACCTATCATCCCTTCTTGATAAATGTCTTCCTTGTCGGCTCCAATTAAAAAATATGATTTAGCCTTCGACTTCACAAAGTTCTCATATTTTGAAATCAAATATTCTTGCGCCCTACTATTACCACTCTTAGCTTTCGCAACAATTTCTTCGTCTGATTTATCTTTGAAATCTAAAAAACCTTTCAACTGCTTATTCTCAACTCTCTTCTGCATTAAACTAACCACTCGTTTAGACAATTATACCCCAGTAAAATTATGTTAGTCAACTGAATTTACTTACTTCTTCTGATTTCTTCTAATATTTTGACTATCCTATCATCTATATTATCACTTATTATATTTTTCTGTGAAATTCTGTTCTTATCTGCTTTATTTTTTATAGACTTCTCTATCCTTAGAACCTCATTATAAAATTCTAAAGATGACATTCTAACTGCACCTCTTTGAAAAATTGTTTGCTGCTCTAAGCTATCAGATGTTACAACAACTATTTCATGTTTCCTTCCTAGAGCATTTACTTGTTTCTCAATATAACTATCCGCAGTTTCTCCATCCTTTGTAAATACTACTGATATATTTCTATTTACCTCTTCTTTCTTTTCAATACTCCCAGTAACTTTATGAGCATCAAATACTAATATTATTCTACAAGCATTAAAAACTCCATAATTATGTAAAGTATCTATAAGAGTTTGTCTTGCACCCTCAAAGCTAGAATCTTTTTTTTGTTTTAAATTAGGCCAACTATTTATAACATTATATCCATCTACAAAAATAGTTTTCACGATATACCTCTCTCTATTTCAATCGTCCTTTTAAAACTTCATACATAATTATACCACCAGCTACAGATGCGTTTAAAGAATTAATCTTTCCGACCATTGGTATTTTTATTAGCTTATCACACTTTTCCACCGTTAATTTTGAAATACCTCTCCCTTCATTTCCAATTATAACCGCACAAGGTCCTCCAAAATCTACTTGGTAGCTATATTCTTCTGCTCTTATGTCCGCCCCATAAATCCAGATCCCCTTTTCTTTTAGTTCCTCTATTGTCGAATTTAAATTTGTTACTTTGGCTATTTTTACATGTTCTATTGCTCCAACCGAAGATTTATAAACGGTTGTACTTACAGATGCACTTCTTCTCTTTGGGAGTATAATTCCATGAACTCCAAATAATTCTGCAGTTCTTACTATTGATCCTAAATTATGCGGATCTTCAACCTCATCCAATATAACTATGAACGGAGCTTCCCCTCTTTTCTCTGCTAAATCCAATATATCCGATACTTCTGAATATTTATATGGAGTTACTTTTGCTATTACCCCTTGATGTACTTCTCCACCACACATTGAATCAAGTTTTCTTTTATCCACTTCTTTTATTAATATTTTATTTTCTTTTGCCAAACCAACAATAGTTTTTATTGAACCTTCTAATTTACTATTAGATATATATAGTGTTTCGATCGTTCTTTCTCCTCTTAGAGCTTCAATTACAGCATTTCTTCCAATAACTATATCTTCTCTCTCTTCAATAGCGCTTGTTGATTTATCATTTCCTACCATATTATCTTTCTTAGTTTTATTTTTTACCTGATTATAGCTTTTAGCTTTACCTTTTGATTCAGTTACAGATTTATCTTTATCTTCCATAAACTTGCCATTTAAAATATTTTTTTTCAGTTTACTATTCATTATAAACCCTCCTTTTTTTAATTTTATACACTAATTAATAATTTCAATACTTCTATCAAATATAAATTCTAATCTTTCCTTATCCCCCACTAGGTATAGATAACCAATTAATGCTTCAAACCCAGTCGCCATTCTATAATCCCTTATCTCTGCATTCTTAGGTACAGTAGGTGATTTCGCATTTCTTCCTCTTTTATAAACCGCTTCTTCCTCCTCATTTAGGAGATTCTCAATTTCATGCATTATACACGCCTGACTTTTTGCTTTTACATATCCAATTGCCTTCACATGTATCTTATTTGCAGATAACGCTGTATTTTGAGTCAAAATATAATTTCTAATAAAAACTTCAAACACACCATCACCTATTAATGCCAATTGTAATGAATTCAACATTCTTACTTCATCTTTTGAAAATTTTCTAATTCTTAAGTCATCTAACATTATAATTCTCCTTTAAATAAGGGTTGCAAAAATGCAACCCTTCCTTTAATTAATCAATCTTTTTCCATCTAACACCCTGTGGTGTATCTTCCAAAATTATATTTCTGCTTTTTAAATCATCTCTTATTTTATCCGCAAGTGCAAAATCTTTATTTTTTCTGGCTTGCTGTCTCTTTTCAATAAGCTCCTGAATTTCTGTTTCCAAATCCTTCTCAATACGATCTTGAAGTATACCTAGCGGATTTCCTAGTTCTCTAACCATTGATTCTGCTTTCTCACATAATTCAGAGGATGAACTAATATTCACATTATTGTTAATATCTTTAGTCAAATCAAACAATACTGAAATAGCATCTGCTGTATTAAAATCATCATCCATCTTCTCAATAAATTTTTCTCTATATTTATCTAAAGACTTTAGATATTTTTCTTCCGCTTCATCCATTAATTTTTTAGTCACTTCATCTTTTAAATTTTCAAGATTATTTATGCAATTATATAATCTTTCTATTGATGATTTTGCTGAATCTAAAAGTTCCTTAGTAAAATTTATTTGTATTCTATAGTGTCCAGACAACATCAAAAACCTTATTGCATCCGAACTATATTCCTCAAGAACTTCTCTTGCGGTAAAGAAGTTATTTAATGATTTTGACATTTTCTTATTATCTACATTAACAAATGCTGCATGGAGCCAATAATTTGCAAATGGTTTTCCTGTTAGAGCTTCACTTTGAGCTATTTCATTTTCATGATGCGGGAATCTTAAATCCATACCACCTGCATGAATATCTATTGTATCTCCCAACAATTTCTTCGCCATGCACGAACACTCTATATGCCACCCAGGCCTTCCAGGTCCCCAAGGGCTTTCCCAAGCAGGTTCACCTGGCTTTTGTGCTTTCCACACTGCAAAATCCATAGGATCTTTCTTTCTTTCATCAACAGATATTCTTGCACCAACCTGCAAATCATCTAAGTTCTGTCCTACCAATTTTCCATAATTATCAAATTTTTTTGTGCTATAGTAAACATCACCATCAACTTCATAAGCAAATCCTGCTTCAATCAACTCTTCAACAAATTTGATTATATCATGAATATATTCTGTTGCTCTAGGATTTACAGTAGCTCTTTCAATCTTTAACGAATCGGCATCTTGGTAGTATTCTTTTATATATTTATCTCCAAGCTCTTTTACTGTAATTCCCTCATCATTAGCTTTATTAATCATTTTATCGTCTATGTCAGTAAAGTTTTGGACAAATCTAACCTTGTATCCTCTATACTCCAAATATCTCCTTATAGTATCAAAGACAATAAATGTTCTTCCATTACCTATGTGAAAAAAATTATATACAGTTGGCCCACAGACGTACATTTTAACTTCGCCAGGAATAATAGGGATAAACTCTTCTTTTTGTCTTGTTAAAGTATTAAATACCTTCATTAATTTACCTCCTAAAATTATTTTAGTTTTATTTTGTTTTTCTCAAATTCACCTTTTATTATATTATAAACATCTTCTATTTTGATTACTTCCATTTCTCCATCTCTAAGTTTAAATTCAATTTCTCCCTCATTAATCTTTTTACCTACTGTTATTCTCATTGGTATTCCCATTAATTCTGAATCTTTGAATTTCACTCCTGCTCTTTCATTTCTATCATCTAAAAGAGCTTCTATTCCAGCACTTGTTAATTTTTCATAAATTTCATTTGCAATTCTAGCTTGTTCCTCATCTTTTACATTAACAGGAATTACAGAAACATGGTATGGTGCAACAGACAATGGCCATACTATACCATTCTCATCATGATGTTGCTCAATTATAGATGCCATTGTTCTTGTAACTCCAATTCCATAGCATCCCATTATAAATGGCTTTTCTTTTCCATCTTCATCTATAAACTTAGCATTCATGGCTTCCGAATATTTAGTACCAAGTTTAAATATATGCCCTACTTCTGTTCCTCTTGCAATAGTAACCTTACCACCGCAAACTGGGCACTTTTCACCTTCAGTTACGTTTCTATAATCTCCTATTACACCTTCAAAGTCTCTTCCATAATTCACATTATTAATATGGTAACCTGTTTCATTAGCACCCACAATAAAGTTATACATATTAGCTACTTCTTCATCAACTAATAGCATATCTACTTTTATCCCCATTGGTCCCGCGAATCCTATTTCTGCTCCCGTTGCCTTTTTTACATCTTCTGAACTAGCAAGATCTAGATTAATCACTTCACCAATTGCATTGCTAACCTTAACCTCATTAATTTCTCTATCTCCCCTAACCATAACTGCTACTATTTTGCCATCTGCATTAAACAAGATAGTCTTTGCGAATTTTTTTTCATTAGTACCGAAAAACTTAACCAATTCATCTATAGTTTTTGTATTAGGTGTCTCAACTTTATTTATTTCCTTAAATTCTTGTTTTAACTCTTTCTCTGCTGGTGATGAAGCTTTCTCGATATTTGCTGCATAGTTACATTCACCACAAAATACCACATCATCCTCTCCAACTTCCGATTTAACCATAAACTCTGCTGAATTTGAACCACCAATAGCACCAGAATCAGCAGCAACACATTTTGCATCCAAACCACATCTATTAAATATTTTTACATATGCATCATGCATTTTATCATAAGCTAAATCTAGCCCACCTTGATCTTTATCAAAGCTATAAGCATCCTTCATTACAAATTCCCTAGATCTCATCACCCCAAACCTAGGTCTACGCTCATCTCTATACTTTGTTTGGATCTGATATAAATTAAGAGGTAATTGCTTGTAAGACTTAATTTCATTTCTCGCTATATCTGTAAATACTTCTTCATGAGTTGGCCCTAAACAGAAATCTCTATCACCTCTATCTTTTAATCTAAACATTTCTGCTCCATATGCATCCCATCTACCAGATTCCTGCCATAATTCAGCTGGAATAATAGCTGATGCTAGAAATTCCTGCGCACCTGCTGCATTCATTTCTTCCCTAATTATATCCTCAACTTTTTTTAAAACTTTTAATCCAAGAGGCATATAATTATATACTCCTGCAGCCATTTTTCTTATCATTCCAGCTCTTAACATAAGCTTATGGCTATCAATCTCTGCTTCCGCTGGTACTTCTCTTAATGTTGATATTAACATACTAGACATTTTCATTTGGTGTTCCTCCTAAAATAATATTGGTTAAATTGCGAATAATATTATATATATGATGTAATAAAATCTGAATATCAGATTTTACAAATAATTAATAGGTTAAAAATATATAATTAGATAAATAAAAAAGCCCCCCTAATAATATATATTAGGGCGAACTTTATATCGCGGTACCACCTAAATTTGTTCTCTAACAATGATAACGGTTTTAGACCGATAGTTTTTCCCTATACTCAAAAGCTGGTTCAAAGCCTGTTTAAAAGTCTTTCAGCCCACGGACTTTTTCTCTTATATAATCGGCTTCTACTATTCTTCATCAACGTTTTACAATCTTAATTAAATTTTATTTTAATATATTATAACTTCCTGAATTTAGCCTGTCAATACATTATCACTATACTATATCTTTTACAAAATACTCTGCAAGTATTAAATCTTCCGGTGTAGTTATTTTTATATTTTTATAATCACCCTCATAAATATAAACTTTATGCCCAAAAAGTTCTACCACACTAGTATCATCAGTAACTGATATACATCTTTTCTTTATCTCTTTATGGCATTCATATATCAGGTTAAAATCAAAAGCTTGTGGCGTTTGAATTGCAACAAGTTCACTTCTAACTAAAGTATCGACTGAAAAATTATTACCATCTTTAATTTTTATAGTATCTTTCGGCATAACTCCAGGTGCTGCAGCTTTATAGCGCTTAGCATATTCAACCGCATCATTTATTATTTTCTGAGATGCAAATGGCCTAGCTCCATCATGAATTAATACTATATCAGATTTTTCTAATTTCTCCAAGGCGTTATATACTGATTCTTGTCTTTCGCTCCCACCAGATACTAAATCATCTATTTTTAATCCATATTTATTTAATACTTCTCTTTTACAATAATCTTTTTCATCTTCAGGCACTACTAAAATGATCTTATCTATTAAATCATTTTCTATAAACTGTTTTAACGTGTAATAAAGAATGGGCGCACCATTCAAATCAATATATTGCTTGCTTTGAATATAACCCATTCTCTTACCTCTGCCTCCAGCTAATACTATCGCACTAACCATACAGAAAACTCTCCTTAACTTTTAATTATCTTTTGGTTTTGCAAAAATCATTCGTCCAGCTGCTGTCTGAAGAACTGATGTAACTATAACACTTGTTGTTTGTCCTATGTATTTTCTTCCACCTTCAACAACAATCATAGTTCCATCTTCTAAATACGCAACACCTTGGCTTGATTCTTTCCCATCCTTTACTATATCAATTGTCATTTCTTCACCAGGTAATACTACTGGTTTTATTGCATTTGATAATTCATTTATATTTAATACCGGTACTCCTTGAAACTCAGCCACTTTATTTAGATTATAATCATTAGTTATAACCTTTCCTTCCATCTTTTGTGCAAGTTTAAGCAACTTTGCATCAACTTCTGCAATTTTAGGAAAATCATCTTCTACAATTTGAGTTTCTATGGCTAGCTCTTTTTGTATTTTATTTAATATATCTAGACCTCTTCTTCCTCTATTTCTTTTTAGTGAATCAGAAGAATCGGATATATGCCTTAATTCATCCAATACAAAGTTAGGTATAACCAGTGGTCCTTCAACAAATCCAGTCTCACAAATATCAAATATTCTTCCATCAATTATAACTGATGTATCTAATACTTTCGGAATTCCTTTTATAGACTCTTTTATTACCTCTTTAACTTTTTTCTCTTTAATTACAGGCTTTTTCATATTAACAAGAAGAGCTGTTATATCTTCCTTTTTTTTAATCATTATTTCTGCACCTATTATAGCAGCTAACACATTTAATAAAATTAATAAAATTGGCCCAATTATATTTATATCATTTATTGGTTTTGCAATAAATGTCATAAGAATTAAAGCAATTACAGCTCCAAAAGTTCCATAAATGATTTCAGTTATGCTCATTTTTTGCATACTCTTTTCAATATACTCAATTAAATTAGAAATTCCTTTGTATATAATAGGAGAAATAATATAAAATATAAGTCCAAAGATAAAAGATATAATAATAATAAATAAAACTCTAGTAATAGTGGTTGAAATGTAAGTCAAATTATCAACCTGAGGGATTGTAAGTAATATTTCAGATATGAAATATCCTAGTATCAATCCAATTACAGAAAAAATTCCCCTTAATAGTCTTTTTAACACATACTTCACCTCCTTCTAATTATTTACAATTAGATAGTATTTTAATCATTTTTTCAACATTTCTCTAAGTCATATTAATTATATCATACAATAAGTACCTCTAAAATGAATAAATTATTAAGTTTACTAATAATTTCATTCTACTTTGAAGAATCAAATTAAATCTTAGATTAATAAATCTAAATAAATAGTATTTTCTTTGTAAAAACTAAATCCTATTTAATTTAACACAAATTTAATTATCATATTTCCTTTTTTAATGAAACTTGCTCTTTTATACGTTTCAATCCCTCTTTAATGGCAGTAGCTCTCGCTTCTCCTATTCCTTCAACATTATCTAAGTCATTTATATCAGCATCAATTATATTACTTAATTCTTCAAATTCTTTTATAAGATTATCAATAACATTAGATGGTATTCTTGGCACCTTACTCAACATTCTATATCCCTTTGGAGATATTAATGTATCCATAAGTGGAATTCCTCCACGACCTAATGTTCTTGCAACTGCGTCTAATTCTAATAATTCTGAAGAATTTAATTTTTGAATGTGCTCATATACCTCGTTATATTGAAGTCCATCTTTACAGTAATCCCTAATTAGCAATATTCCATCTCTTTCTATATGCTTAACTAATTCATTTAATTGCATTGATATTAATCGTCCTTCATTCCCCAACTCTAGTATATACATATTAATTTCTTCCACTATTCTCATTACCATTTCAGTTCTTTGAATTGCTGTAACTACATCGAATAGTGTTGTTAAGTCTTGAAACTCCAATAAATTCAAGTTATTAATAACACGTTCAAGTACTGCAACATATTTTTCTAGTGTTTGAAGCGCTTGATTTGCCTTTCCAAGAATTACACTACTTTCTCTTAATACATACTTTATATCACCCTTGTACATAGTTATTATATTTCTTCTTTGAGAAATTGCAATTACTATGTTATTCGTTTGCTTAGCTACTCTATGCGCCGTTCTATGCCTAGTTCCTGTTTCATATGTTGGAATAGATGAATCAGGTATTAATTGCGCATTAGCACAAACGATTTTCTTTAAGTCTCCAGTTATGACTATAGCTCCATCCATTTTAGCTAATTCGTATGCATATGATGGTGTATACTCTGAATTAATATAAAAACCGCCATCAACGAGTTTCATAACTTCTTCATCGTCACCAATCACTAATAATCCACCTGTTTTAGCTCTTAATATATTTTCAAGACCTTCCCTTAGTTGAGTGCCTGGGCACATTATCTTTAAGACATTCTTTATTCCTATTCCCTTTTCTATTCTCATACACTCACCCATTTTCTTTAAAAATCATTTTAATACTTTTCTAGATTTATTTAAAATCAAATATTAAACATTTTGACTGATATTATTTTCCGAGTAAATTTAACCTAGGCTCTAGAAACTATAATACTATAATAAATATAATCCCTCAACAACATTTGTTAAATTTAAGTTATAATATATTTATTTGTAAGAAATAGCTCTATTCTCTTCATATTTAATATGGCATTTCTATAATGTTCTAGCTTCTATAAATATTATTTATTACATCCATCAAGGTCTTTAATTCAATTATATCTATTTTCTTTAAGTTACTGCTTTTTCCTATAGAATCCTTTGGAACATAAACCTTTTTAAATCCCATTCTCTCAAGTTCCCTAATCCTACTTTCTAATGATGGTACTTTTTTAAGTTCCCCAGTCAGTCCTACATCTGCTATAAACGCTATATCTGATTCTATCCCCTGCTGCTTTACTGAGGATACTATACTCATTATTACAGCTAAATTAATGCCCTGTTCTCTTATTTTTATACCACCTGTAGTTTTAATAATTACATTCTTATCGTATAAATTAATTCCTCCACGTTGTTCAAGTATAGATATCAAAGTGTTTAATTTATCCTTTCCTAATGTTTCCCCTATTCTTGTAGGATACGGAGTAAAACTCTTCGACACTAAACTTTCTATTTCAGTTATTATTGCTCTTGTTCCTTCTTTAATTACTGTTAATGCACTTCCTGATACAATTTCTCCTTCTTCACGCTTTGTCATGAAGAATTCTGAGGGGTTATCTATTGAAATAATCCCTCTCTCCCCCATTTGAAAGAAGCCATTTTCAATACCGCCAAATCTATTTTTAGAACTTACAAGTACTCTTAACTCTTCATCACTATCATCTTCTATTATAAGCACCGTATCAACTAAATGTTCTAAGGCTCTTAGCCCTGCAAGTTCATCACTTTTAGTCATCTGCCCAACTATTATAACCGCTCTTGGCCTTCTACCGTTTTTAGCCATTTGGAGCAATGCATTAGCACATTCCATAGTTTGTGTAGGTGACCCTGCTCTCGCTGGCAAAGATGATTCCATAGTAAATGTTTGTATACTATCTATTATTATAATATCCGGATCTATTTCTTCAACTGCATCTAAAACATTATCAAGACTTGTTTCTTGTAGTACCCATATATCTTCGTGGATTTTATTAAGAATTCTGTCTGCTCTGTTTTTTATCTGACTATCACTTTCTTCCCCTGACGCATAAATTACTTTATATCCTTTTTGGGCGACAGCATCGGAAATTTCAAGAAGAAGTGTTGATTTTCCTGCTCCCGGTCTTGCTGTTATAATTGAAATTGAATCCTTTACGATTCCTCCACCCATAACCCTATCAAATTCATTTATCCCTGTTACTATTCTATCGCTTTTGTTGGAAACTATCTCCAAAAGTTTTTTTAACGGTTTTTTTGCTACTTGTCTGGATCTAGTCTCTAAATTTTTTGCTTCAATAGTAATTTCCTCTAATGTATTCCAATTATTGCATGTTGGGCATTTACCAAGCCACTTTATACTTTCAAAACCGCAACTATTGCATCTATATAATGTTTTTTTCTTCATAAACCTCTCCCTTCGTTTCTAGATCTTTATTACATCTTACTTTTTTAATAATAATATTAATTATATTATAGCATATTACTTTCTTACTCATATATTTTGAATTAAATATAGCTAGTGCTTAGCCTTCAATCAATTATTATATATAATACTTTATAACTATTTTATTTTTTGTTCTTAGAATATTTAATAAATTATTGCAAAAGCTATTATAAAATAGATTAGTAAAGAACAAATATATAATAATATAGAAATTATAATATTAACATCAACACTAGAAAATAAACATAATATATAATTCACCAGTTATGTATTAACTAAATTACTCTCTATAATGATTATTCTAATAATGAGACAACAATATATAACCAAGTTATAATTTAATTGATAATAAACATCATTATTTTATAGCTATATTGAATGATTATAAAATCTATATTATAATATTAATTACAATATAATAACTATTATTAAGGAGGCGTATTCATTTATGGTAAAAGTATATACTACCAATACTTGTCCTTGGTGCGTTAAAGCAAAAACTTTTCTTAAATCAGAGAACATTGAATTTCAAGAATTAAATGTTCAAGATGATATGGAAGCTAGAGAAGAAATGATAAAAAAGTCTAATCAGATGGGTGTCCCAGTATTAGATATTAATGATAATATTATTATAGGCTTTGATAAGCCTGCTATTCTAAAGGCTTTAGGTAAATAATTAAGAGGCGTATATCCGCCTCTTTTATTTTGGCTTATATCAATTAATATCTGATTTATATTCTCATCTTTAATGCTATTTTCTTTTTCGTAATATATATTTTTCTGCATTTAAAAGCGCAATCGTACCATCTGATACAGCAGTTGTTATTTGCCTATACTTCTTTTGTCTTACGTCCCCTGCTGCATATACTCCTTGAATATTTGTTTGTAAATCTTCATCGGTAATTATATATCCTTGTTCATTCAATTTTATATAATCCTTTACTTCTTTTGTTCTAGGCTCTGTTCCTATATATCCAAAAACTGCATTAACATCTAAGCTACTACTTTCTTGAGTCTTAGTGTCTTTTATAATAACTGATTCCAAAAATTCCTTACCATTGGCTTGAGTCAAATCCTTATTTAATAGAACTTCTATTTTAGGATTATTGAAAACTTCATCAATTAATGACTGTTCTCCTTTAAAATAATCATACCTTCTTATTAAGTACACTTTTTCAGCAAACCTAGTTAAAAATATAGACTCCTCTAGTGCAGAATTTCCGCCGCCTACAACAGCAACTTTTTTGCCTTGATAAAGTGCTCCATCACAAATAGCACAGTAATGAATTCCTCTTCCTGAAAATTGTTCTTCTTGAGGAAGAGGCAGTTTTCTTGGTGCAGCTCCTGTAGCAATTATTACAGCTTTAGGTTGGTATACATATGATTCAGTTTCTATAATCTTTTCATCATCTGATATATATATCTTTTCAATTGAATCAAATTCATCAATATTTGCTCCAAGATCTCTAGCTTGTTCTTGAAATATGTCAGCTAAATCTCCTCCACCTATACTTTTAAATCCCGGGTAATTCTCTATAGTATAACTATTTCTAACTTGACCTCCCACAAGTTCATTTTCTAACAACAATGTATCCAACTTTGCCCTTCCTGCATACATTGCTGCTGTAAGACCTGCTGGTCCACCACCAATTATAATTAAATCCAATTCTTTCTTTTCTTTACTCATATCTATTTTCTCCTAATATTTAATACATTTTAAACTACTCAATACCCAAATATTATATTAATCTTTAAACTAAACAGACTATTTCAATGTATAAATAATTTATAGCGTTGAAATAGCCCATTAACATAAATTAATTCTTATTGAGCTCCAAATTGCTTTCAGCCAATCTTCTGAAAATAAGTTTGTTTTCTAACTCACTTACCTTTACCCTATCTCCAATTCTTATATTTCCTTGTAATATTTCCTCACTTAATTTATCTTCTACCTCTTTTATTATTAATCTTCTAAGTGGCCTTGCACCATAATCAAGGTCAATTCCTTTGTTTAGCAGGAACCTTTTACTATTATCTTCAAAGTTTAAGTATATATCTCTGTCTTCAAGCCTTTTTCTTATTGATGCAAGCATTAAATCTATAATTTGATTTAAATCTTCATCACTCAACTTATGGAATACTATTGTATCATCTATTCTATTTAAAAATTCTGGCCTAAATTTTTGCTTTAATTCTCCTAATATATTTTCCTTCATCTTTTCATATTCAGTTTCATTTTCGTTTTTAGAACTAACACTACTAAATCCTATGCTTTTTTGTTTTTTAATTTGATGAGCCCCAACATTTGAAGTCATTATAATTATTGTATTCTTAAAATTAACTATTTTTCCTTTACCATCAGTAAGCCTTCCATCTTCCATAATTTGAAGCAATATATTGAATACCTCTGGATTTGCCTTTTCTATCTCATCTAAAAGAACTATTGAATAAGGTTTTCTTCTAACAGCTTCTGTAAGTTGACCACCTTCTTCATGTCCTACATATCCTGGAGGCGATCCTATTAATCTAGATACCGAATGACCTTCCATGTATTCTGACATATCAATTCTTATAATATTATTTTCATCACCAAACATAGCTTCTGCAAGTGCTTTAGAAAGCTCAGTCTTTCCAACTCCAGTTGGTCCCAAAAATATAAAGCTTCCTATTGGTCTATTAGGATCCTTTATTCCAACTCTTGCCCTTCTCACAGCCCTTGCTATAGATTTAACCGCCTCATTTTGTCCAACAACTCTCTTGTGTAGTATTTCCTCTAATCTTAATAACCTTTCACTTTCCGATTCAGTTAATTTTTGAATTGGAATCTTAGTCCAAGATGATACTACACTCGCTATCTTTTCTGCATCTACAACTAGTGTCTTTATAGAATTCTGAGTATCCCAACTATCTTTCATATTACCTAACTGCTCTTTTAAAATTCTCTCTTTATCCCTTAAATTCGCAGCTCTCTCAAAGTCTTGAACTCGTATAGCTTCTTCCTTTTCTTTACCTATATTTTCAATTTTTTCTTCTAAATCTTTTAAATCCGGAGGGGCTGTTAAACTTTGGATTCTCACTTTAGCAGCTCCTTCATCAATCAAATCAATGGCTTTGTCTGGCATAAATCTATCTGTTATATACCTATCTGCCAAATTAACGGCCGCTTCTAAAGCTTCATCTGTTATTTCAACTCTGTGATGAGCTTCATACTTATCTCTTAATCCTTTAAGAATTTTTAGCGTTTCTTCCTTTGAAGGCTCTCCCACTGTTACAGGTTGAAATCTTCTTTCTAATGCAGAATCCTTTTCAATATACTTTCTATATTCATCTATAGTTGTGGCTCCTATACATTGAATCTCTCCTCTTGCTAAAGCAGGCTTTAATATATTAGATGCATCGATAGCACCTTCTGCTCCTCCTGCTCCTATAATAGTGTGAATCTCATCTATAAAAATAATTATATCTTTATCTTTAATTATTTCATCCATAGTTTTCTTAAGTCTTTCCTCAAATTCACCTCTATACTTAGCTCCTGCAATCATAGATGTTAAATCTAAAGAAACAACTCTTTTATTTCTAAGTATCTCTGGAATATTTCCCTCAACTATTCTCTGTGCTAGTCCTTCAACTACAGCAGTTTTACCAACGCCTGGTTCCCCAATCAGACACGGGTTATTTTTAATTCTCCTACAAAGAATTTCTAATAACCTTTGAGTTTCATTATCCCTTCCAATTACAGGATCTAGTCCTTGTTCCTTAGATAGTACTGTTAAATCCCTTCCATACTTATCAAGCATTGGAGTATTAGCTTTCTTATTATCAATTATATTTTTATCGCTAGCTTTATCTTCATAAGTACCGGATAAGAATACAAGTAATTCTTCACTTATAATGGTAAAGTTAAGATTCAAGCTTTTTAAGATAGTGTATGCCATTCCTTCTTCTTGGTTAAGTAAGGCTAATAAAATATGTTCAGGGCTAACATATTTATGATTTAATCTTTTTGCTGCTGCAAAACTTTCATCTATTAACCTTTTGGTACGAGGGGTAAGTAAAATATTATCGTCTGTTTTCTTGATATCCCCATAACCCAAGTATCTTTGTATCATATTTCTAATATTCTCACTATTAACCCCATATTTTTTTAATAACTTAGCAGAATATCCATCTTCTTTTAATATGCCAAGTAATATATGCTCAGTTCCAACATACCCATGTTTAAATTTTTCTGATTCATTTTCAGCTTCTAAAATTACTGCTTGTGCCCTTTCTGTTAATTTATTATATTCCATATACTTTAAACCTCCTATCTTCTCCTTAGGTTAACATTTCTTTCACTAATTTAGCTCTTTCATACTTAATTTCCTTATCATCTAGTGATTTTTTCAAATAATTTTGAAGGGATGAATTAGTAATTAGAATAAATAGTTTATCTAACTTACCCTTATCAATATTTATAATTGATAATTCCGCTCCTAATCTAAGATTTGATAATAGTTCAATAGACTCTTTAAAATCCAAAATCATTGCATATTTCAGTATTCCATATGCTCTATATATCTTATCCTCTAATTCATGTCTACATTTACTAAGTAATATTTCTCGGAATTTATTTTCCTCTATTATTATGCTCCAAACTGCTTCTTTTAATTTATTTATAATATTCTCCTCTGTCAAACCTAATGACACTTTATTAAATATTCTGTATAAATTTCCAAAAACTTTTGTACCATCTAGATGAACTCCCTTTATAGCAATTCCTAACTTACCAAGCCTTTTGGATATATTATTAATTTCTTCACTCATACTAAGAGCTGGCAAATGTAATACTACTGAGGCCTTCATTCCTGTTCCGATATTCTCTGGTGATGCTGTTAAATAACCTAATGTTTCATCAAAAGCATAGTCAAAATTTTCTTCTATCTTATCATCAATAACAGTTACTCTCTCAAAAATTTCTTCTAATTTCAATCCATCACTTACACATTGAAGATTTATATGATCTTTTTCATTTATCATAATGCTAAGATCTTCTTCTTTATTCAATATAAATGAGCCCTTATCAGAATTTTTCAAAAGCTCTTTGCTGATTAGATCCCTTTCTAAATATTGTTTACTAAATTCCTCTTTTGTATTCCAAATCTCATATAACGTAATTTCTTCATTATCTAATTCATTTTTAAGAACGTTATATACTTCTTTGCCATTTTCTCTACCCTTAATATAGTTTAGTTTATTAGGAAAAGGTAAATTACTAAAGTTTCTAGCTAACAACACTTTGCTACTTAATACTGCTCCAAGTCCTTCCTTATCATCTTCCCAGCTATTCATCACAATTTCCCTCCTTTCTATTTATAATTTCCTTAGTGTTACTTTCTAATATATATAATTCTAGTTTTTTAATTTCATCTCTTACTATTGCTGCTCTCTCATATTCCTCAGCTACTATCAATTTTTGCATCTCTTCTTTTAAATCCTTAAGGTTTTTTCTTTGAACCAATTCCTTTCCCTTTACCTTAGGAATCTTACCAATATGTTTACTTCCAACTTGTAAGCTCTTTATCCTTGGCTCAAGTACAATATTAAATTCTTTATAACAATCAGTACATCCCAATCTTCCTGATTTCTTAAATTCCTGATAAGTTAACCCACAATTTGGACAGATAATTTCCTTTACTTTATTATTATCTATATTTGATTTACCATTATCTACATTAGATAATATTTCTGTAAGTATTCCTTGAAATGGAACATTTATATTTTGCATTATTGGATTAAAGAACGGAATATTAGCTATATCTTTTGCACAATTTTCACATAACCAAATTTCTTGTTTCTGACCATTCATCACTGTAATTAAATTTATCTTTGCTTCATTTTTTTTACATTTTTCACATAACATATATATCCCCACCTTTAAGATAAAATTATCATAATCATAGCTTTTAAAATATCAGCTCTTACTTTATTTTTATTATCTGCTGAAGTTAAACTTCTATCATTTATTGCTATTTTCATTATTTCACATTCTCTTTCTTCAATAACTCCAGATTCTAATAAGTGATTAAGCAATGCGTTTGCATTATGATATGTTATTGTTTCTCCTATGCTTTGGTTAATTAATTCTTCTCTTCTATTGGAGTTGTCATCATCCAACTGCTTGATCGCTATATGACCTCCGCCGCCTCTCTTGCTCTCAATTAAATATCCTCTTTCATAGGTAAATCGAGTTGTTAATACATAGTTTATTTGGGACGGCGCGCATCTAAATTGATCTGCTAACTCATTTCTTTGTATAAAAATCACATTATCTCTATTCTCATTAAACATTTGTTTTATAAACTCTTCTATTATATCTGAAAGTCTTGCCATAACATCACCTGCTTAAACCTTTATTTAATTATTTGTTTTTGACTTACTTTGACTTTATAATATTATACTATACTTCTTCTACTTTTTGAAGTATCAATATAAATTTATGATTATTTATATTACTGTATGTTAATAATATCTAATATATTTCAATTTATGGAGGTTTTATATGCAAATTATTTGGTATGGACATTCTTGTTTCCTTATGAAAACATCCATTGGTAAAAGAATTCTAATTGATCCATTTAGCAACAATTTAGGTTATGATAATAATTTCCCTAAATCTGATTTAATTACCATTAGTCATAACCATTTTGATAGTTCATATATTAATGATATAAATAATACAACCAAGATTATTAATGAGAGCGGAAACTTTAACTTAAGCTTCCTTAATATAGAAGGGTTTGACTCCTTTCATGATAAGTGCAATGGACTAAAAAGAGGCTCAAATATTATTTATATATTTAAGGATGATAAACTTTCCATATGCCATTTAGGACATTTAGGCCATATACCTTGTTCATTGATTTTAGAAAAGCTTAAAAATATTGATATTTTACTTATCCCTATTGGTGGACATTTCACTCTCAACGGTTTTGAGTCTGCGAAACTTTGTAACCTTATTTCCCCCAAATACATAGTTCCTATGCATTATAAAACTAATACAACAACTTTATACTTAGACGACCCTAAGAATTTTATAATATCTATGAAGAGCGTAAAAAAAATAAATTCTAATATATTAGATACTTCTGACTTGTATATAAATTCTAACCTTAAGTCTGAATGTATCTTGTTAACACCTCCATATAAATAGTGAAAATAACTATTTCAACTATTTTTAAATAAAAAAAGACCGCCTAAAGACGATCTCTCTTTTATTACTCTTGGTTTGGAGCTCCCACTGGGCAAACATTAGCACAGTTTCCGCAATCGATACAAGTATCTGCATCAATAACGAATTGAGTATCTCCTTGAGTTATAGCACTAACTGGACATTCTCCAGCGCATGCTCCACAGCTAACACATGAATCATTAATAACAAATGCCATCTAGAACACCTCCTAATAAATTGTGGTAATTAACCTCTTACATTTTAACACGTATTCGTATGTTTTAAAAGTGTTTTGTATTCTAGACTTCTTATTTTTTAATATTGTTATATCATTTACGATTACAAAACAACATATCCTAAATCCTCTATGGAATTTATAATACTTTCGAGTTTTAAAAAGATATCATTATATATCACTGTTATCTCCCTTTTTGCAAGCGAAATTTCAGTAGCTATTACTCCCGAATTCTTAACAACTGTATCTTGAATTATCTTGGCATCGTCATTAGACTCCATATTACAAATCTTAATAACAGATTTCATAGAAATTCCTCCTATTTTTCATTAATAAGATTTTTTATTAATGTTTTATCTTCCTCTGACTCAACAATCAATTTTATATTATTTTCATCAATTGTGTCTTCATATTTTCCTGAAACGAGCTCTACATCAGTTATTTTGAATTCCTCAACAACTTCCTCGTCTCCTCTTCTAACCTTAACCTTTACCATCTCTTTAACTATTGAATTACCAACAACTTCTCCATTCCCAGCCTCTGTCTTAACAATAGAACCAATCTTAGGCAATCTCTTTCTTATACCTTCATATGTAGTTTGCTCATAGTTCAAACAGCACATCAATCTTCCACATATTCCAGATATCTTGGTTGGATTCAAAGAAAGATTCTGTTCCTTTGCCATTTTTATTGACACAGATGCAAAGTCTCCTAAGAATGTAGAGCAGCACATAGGCCTACCACATGGTCCAAGTCCTCCAACCATTTTAGCCTCATCTCTTACTCCTATTTGTCTTAATTCTATTCTGGTTTTAAATATAGTAGCTAAATCCTTAACTAATTCTCTAAAATCTACTCTACCATCTGCTGTAAAGTAGAATATAACCTTATGATTATCAAATGTATATTCTACATCTATTAATTTCATATTTAATTTATGTTCTTGAATTTTAGCTAAACATATATCTAATGCTTCTTTTTCTTTATCCTTATTTTCTTTATGTTTTCTAATATCATCCTCATCAGCAATTCTAATAACATTCTTTAAAGGTGATACTATATCTTCCTCTTTTATCTCCTTAATTCCTATAACGCATTCACCAAATTCTATACCTCTAGCTGTCTCTACTATTACATAATTGCCCTTTTTTATATCCAATTCTAATGGACTAAAGTAGTAAATCTTTCCTGCCTTCTTGAATCTTACGCCTATAACTTTTATCATTAATTATACCTCCGCAAAGCCCATAAGCAAAACACTTATGACCATTGAATAGTTCGTATTACTATTAAAATTTATTCTAGCTTCTTTTATGTATTCTAACATACTATTTAATTTCTTATAAGATATTCCTCTTGATATATTTTTTATCTTATATATTTTATCAAAATTAACAACGAGTTCACTATCATTAAGTTCTTTAAGAAGTAAGATATCTCTTATATATGATAGAAGTATATTTAGTAACTCTAATTTATCTTCTTTTGCACTTTTTAATAATTCTTCATACTTTAATATAATACCTTTTTGTCTACTTACGATATCTTCAAATAATTCTATACATATATCTCTCAAATTTCTCAACTTATCATCGCTAAAAAATCTATCTACATTTCCAGGTATTCCAGCACTATAAGCTAATGCAGCTTTTTTATCATCTTCACTTAAATTATTATATTTTTCCTCAAGGTAACTCAAAATTTCTTCTTTATTTAATGGTGTTAACCTATATATTTGGCAACGCGATTTTATTGTATCTAAAATTACTTCTAAAGAATCACTTAGTAATATTAAATGTACACCTCTTGGTGGTTCTTCAATAGTTTTTAATAATGCATTTTGAGCTTGAACTGTTAGCTTGTCACATTTATATAATATTAATACCTTTTTATCACCTTCATAAGGCTTTTTATTGACTTCACTTATAATGCTTCTCACATCATCAACACCAAATGAATTGGAATTAGGAGAATACCTTACAATATCAACACTCTCTACACCATTTCTCTCTTTAATAATCTGGTTTGAAAGATACTTAGCTACTATACTTTTTCCTATTCCATCATTACCAATTATTAGATTTGCATGAGAAAATGAATCCTTTTGTCTTCTATTATTTATATTATCGATAATATTTTTATGTCCGATTATCTTTCTCAATGCTTATCTCTCCTTGATATCATATTTTTACGAACTTATCCACATCAATTACGAATACAGTAGCACCTCCCACGCTAATTTGCACTGGGTATTGTTGCATATATCCACTTTCACTTCCCCCAAGGGTAGTTGGTGTAACTACTGTCTCATTTCGCTTTCTACATACATTCCTAATAACATCAATAACAAGTTCGACTTTTTCCTCTTCAATTCCTACCAATAATGTAGTATTACCAGATTTAAGAAATCCTCCTGTAGTTGCTAATTTTGTAACTCTATAATCCTCTTCTGTTAAAGCCTCTATGACATCTGCTGAATCTTCATCCTGAACAATTGCAATTATCAATTTCATTTTAATTCCCACCCTTAAACTAATAATAATTTACTACATATTATTTTACCACAAATAGGTGGCTTTTTATTACTTAGTTTATATTTGTCCATATTTTAGGTCTTAGTATATTTTTTATTTGATTAATTACATTTTCTTTCGTATTATTTGCATCTATCTTAACAATTCTATGATTATTATTTTTATAAACAATATCATATCCTTCTCTAACTCTTTCATGAAACTCTAACTTTTCTATATCTAATCTATTTACTTCTCTGCAATCATTATTAGCTATTCTAGCCAATCCTATTTTAGGATCAAGATCAAATAGCACTGATATATCCGGCATATACTCACCAATAGCAAATTTATTTATACTTAAAACTTCTTCTATTCCTAAATTTCTCGCATAACCCTGATACGCCAAAGAAGAATCTATAAACCTATCACAAAGAACTATTACACCTTGATTCAATGCTGGTATCACTTTTTCTACAAGGTGTTGTCTTCTCGCCGCTGCATATAATAGTGCTTCTGTTTTAGCATCCATCTCCTTGTTATCTTTGCTTAAAATAACTTGTCTTATTTGCTCTGATATTTTAATTCCGCCTGGCTCCCTCGTCTTTATACATTCAAAATTATTTTCTGTAATCCAATCATATATTGCGTCAATCGCCGTTGTTTTTCCGGTTCCCTCGCCACCTTCAAAAACTATAAATAAACCTTTTTTCATCTTAAAGTACCCCTCTGTATATTAGCGTTTAAATGTAAGAATTTAATTTCTAAGCATGTTCGCTAAATAAGATTATCCTAACATTATCCTTATAATAATCATAATCTGGATCCTCTACATTTGTATTAACAATTTTCTCTTCACATGCTTTACAAATCTTTTCTCCATTTAATATTATACCATCGCAATCACTTGCTCCACATAAAAAACATGATTTATTTGTATCCTCCATTAGTAATTCCCCCTTAATTTTATGATTCTTATAAAATTATTACCAATTATGTAGACTTTATACACCTTGTGGATGTTAATAACTTCTATATAGATATTTTTTTAATTTATGGTAATACTAATAAAGAGCAATATATATTTACACAATTACTACTGAATTTAATACAAATTGCATAATGTAAATATAGCTTGCAAAAATAGCTTATATTATTAAATTTTCAAACAATAATTTGCTCATAATATTTAAAATAATAGCTATATTAAGCTTATATTTAATACAGCTATTATCATGTTAACAATAAAAACATTAATATGAAAGGAGAACTTACTGTAAAACAAAGCAAAACCTGTACTATATACAAGATCTAGTAATTTATTTTGCAAGTTTTAAGTAAGGAATTGCGCTTATGAAAAACAAAATTATTTCATTTTTATCTACTTGTGCTGACGATATTAAAAATCTCTGTACCTATTTATATGAGAATCCCGAAAAAAGTTATAGTGAAGTTAACGCGTCTAATTGCATATGCAATTTATTAAATAAATATAAATTTGAAGTTGATAGAAATTTTTTAAACATTAACAATTCATTTATAGCAAAGAAAGGCCAGGGTCATCCTAAAATATGTTATCTATGTGAATATGACGCTATCGAAAATGAAGGTCATATTACCGGGCATAATATGGTTACTGCAATGTCAGTATCCGCTACATTAGCTTTAGGAAGTGTTATAGATGACATCGGAGGTTCTGTAATACTGGTAGGTTGCCCCGGTGAATACTTTGGCGGGACTAAAGGGACAATGGTAAAACAAGGACTATTTGATGACATAGATGTTGTAATGGTAGCACACCCTGACACATGTACATGTGAAAGTGGCTCTTCATCAGCAATTATCCCATTAGGACTTAAGTTTGAAAGCGAAAGCAAGTTAAGTTTTTTAAATCGGAATTCTTATACATCATTAGATGCCGTTTTACTAACTCTTAATATTTTAAACTCTATAAAAAAAGGATTTCCAGATAATTTAGAAATAAATTCGGTTATATCTAATGGTGGGTATACAACATTGCTATTACCAGCAGATTCTGAAATTAAATTTTGCATTCGTGCATCTAACACGAAAACTTCTAACGAAGCTTATGATAAAATAAGAGAAATTGCACATAATGTGACAGCATTAATAGATATTCCTAATAAATTTTTCTTATATGAGTCTCCTAATAAGGAGTTAATAACCAATAGAACACTAAATAGGCTATTTAGTCATAACCTTAAAGAAAGTGGAATAATAAATATTAATCCACCAAAAGATATATATGCTGGATTAAGCATTGGAGATGTAAGTCATAAGGTTCCTTGCATACATCCATATATATCTATAATAGATGATGAAAATATTAAATATGGAAGCCTAGATTTCGCAAAAGCAACTACATCTGAATTTGCTTTAAAACAATGCAATATAGCAGCTACAGCTCTTGCATTAACTGCTATTGACTTGATACAAAACGAAACTTTACTCTCTGAAGTTAAGTCTGAATTCTTTAATAATAGAAATTGCTAATAAAAAAATTTTAAGATATGGTATCTTAAAAATAATATAATATATGCTTTTGATAATAATAAACTCCATATATTATATCGATTTATATTTTAAGATACCATATTTCACTTCATAGATTCTGGCATAATAAAAAATCAAACGTAAAATCCTTTGATGTATTTTCATATTAAACTTACAGAATAATAAAAATAATAGTATATTACAAGAAATGCTATGTGTTTACAAACCATCTTATAATAGTATAATATTAGTTGTACTGCTTAGGAGGTGTTATAAATTGATTCAAATCTATAAAAGCGAAAGTGAATTTGATCCTTCCCTAAAATTAATAGATACGATAGAAAATGGTGCTTGGATAAATCTTATTGCTCCATCTGCTGAGGAACTAATATTAATATCAAAGAAAACAGGTGTCCCTTTGGAATTCTTAAAAGCAGCTTTAGATGATGAAGAAACCTCACGTATCGATATTGAAGAGGATTCATTATTAATAATAGTGGATATACCGTTTACCGAAATGGAAGATAACTCTCTTACTTATGATACATACCCATTATCAATAATACATACTAATAAACAATTGATAACTGTATGCTTAAAAAACAGTAAAATCCTAACGGATTTTGCTAATAACAAAATTAAATCTTTTTATACATTTAAAAAATCAAGATTTACATTACAAATACTAAATAGAATATCAACATACTATTTACTTTATTTGCGTCAAATAGATAAAAAAAGTTTAATGATTGAAAAAAGGCTTCATAAATCTATGAAAAATAGAGAGCTTATACAATTACATTCTCTGGAAAAATCACTTGTTTATTTTTCAACTTCACTAAAGGCTAATGAAATTACTTTAGAGAAAATGCTGAAATTAGAGCTTATGCAAAAATATGAAGAAGATAAAGATGTTTTAGAAGATGTAATTATAGAAAATAAACAAGCTATAGAAATGACTGAAATCTATAGTAATATATTAGCTAGTACAATGGACTTTTTTGCTTCTGTAATATCAAATAACTTAAATATTGTCATGAAAGTACTTGCATCAGTTACAATTCTTATGGCAATACCGACTATAATAGGTGGAATATTTGGTATGAATATAGCATTACCATTATCTGCGGATAATCCACATGCATTCTCCATAGTTATGGGCGTAACTATTGGCATTTGTGGACTTGTTGCCTTTATATTATATAAAAAAGATATGTTTAACTAACATATCTTTTTTATAATATCTTATAACTACTCTTATCCCCTAAGCCTTAGTTGTAGCATCTTGTGTGCAGATATCCTTTTGGAGTTTTTCTACTCCTTTATATGATCTAAGTTCAGCTTCTATATCTTCAAGTGAACGATTACGAGTTTCAAATACTTTAAATTGAACAAACCAAATTGCCGCAAAACAGATTATACCATAACCTATAAATAAACTACCTGTACCAAAGTAATTCAATAATGCTGGAAATGTCAATGATACCATCATATTAGCACTCCAATTAATTACACTACTAAATGAATTGCCTAAGCCACGAATATTTAGTGGAAATACTTCTCCTACCATAACCCACATTACAGGTCCCCAAGTAGCTGAGAAAAAGGCAATGTAGATAGTTAATGCAATAACACATATAATCGAAGCAACAGATGAACCATTAGAAAATTTCATTGAGATGCTCATAATCAATAGCGAAACTCCCATCCCAATAGCTCCATAAATAAGCATTTTTTTACGGTCAATCTTATCCATAATGGCTACAGCTATAGCAGTAATTATTATATTAAAGACTCCAATTCCAATATGGGCAAGCAAAGCTGCTTGTACACCAAATCCGACATCTGTAAATATAGTTGGTGCATAATAAAGAACTGTATTGCATCCCATAATTTGTTGAAAAATAGCTAGACCAAAGCCTATAACTAATGCCGGGCGTACAAATTCGCTAAATAGCTCTTTAACTCCACCACTTTTAATCTCAGCTTGTTTTTTTATTTGAGCTAATTCATAATTAACAGCACTTTTATCATTTTTATTCATATGTTCTAATATACTTCTTGCTTCGTCTACTCGTCCATCTTTTACTAAAAATCTAGGACTTTCTGGTAACACAAGTGCGCCTATTAAAAGAACTGCTGCTGGAATAGCTGCGAACCCTAACATCACTCTCCAACCAGTATATAAATCTGAAAATGCATAATTCGTAATATAAGCCAATAAAATTCCGCTCATAACCATTAGCTGAAACAAACTTGATATGGTTCCACGTTTTTCAGATGGTGATAGTTCAGCTAAATAAGTTGGAATTAGAGCTGAAGATGCACCAACTGCGACACCAAGAATGATTCTAAATATAATTAATGACCAAATTTCTGGAGCAAATGCTGATCCAAGTGCGCCGACAAAGAATATAACAGCCGATGTAAGAATTAGCTTTATACGGCCATATTTATCAGACATAGGACCAATGATTGCAGCCCCAAGAATAGCTCCTAATAATACAGAACTTACAACCCATCCTTGCTGCCATGAATCAAGGTGCATTTGTTCTTGAATAAATAAAATAGCTCCTGAAATAACTCCAGTATCATAACCAAACAAAAGCCCACTAAGTGCAGCGAAAATATATATTACAGAGTTACTAATTTTTATTTTCATTAAAATCATCTCCCATTTTTTATTTCATTTGATTTAAATTCGTATATTCCTAGTGCGTTTATAATATTCCTAAAATTTCTTCGTTCGGAAGACTATTTTTATCGTTTACAAAAGATACATTAATTGCCTAGTATATTTATAATTTGACTTCCATGAAACTTGGTAAAAATAACTAGCAAGGCCAATTTTCTCTTACATTCTTTAAATAATACTGTACTAGTTTTTATTCATATTTATCATATCGATAAATATACCTTCTATTAATAATCTAATAATGCATGCTTATCTATTAGCTTTTAGAAAAATAGGTACCCAATATTTATTTTCCTTAAATTTAGTATAGCACTCTTTGAAACCTTTTTCAATAAACTTTAAAAAGTAATTTAAAAAGTAATTTAAAAATTTATTTAATATATATTTATGATAATATCCTACCTTTGCAATTATAGTAAACCAATTTAACCAATGTAATACCATTAAATATATAAATTCAATCGCTGCAACACATGTCATGTGATATATAATTCATTAATTCACTCTATTAGTGACCCATTAACTTATAATATTTCTATGAATTAATTCAATTTTAAATTATAGATTTCCATAAAGCTTATTATATACATAAAAAATAGCCTATGCATCAACTATTTAGTTAATACATAAGCTATCTTAAATACATTGGAGGCGCCACCCAGATTTGAACTGGGGAATAAAGGTTTTGCAGACCTCTGCCTTACCACTTGGCTATAGCGCCATTATGGTGGCTCGAACTGGAATCGAACCAGTGACACGAGGATTTTCAGTCCTCTGCTCTACCGACTGAGCTATCGAGCCATCTTACCTCGCAACTTCCTACTCTCCCACATAGTCTCCCATGCAGTACCATCAGCGTAATAGACCTTAACTTTCCTGTTCGGAATGGGAAGGAGTGTTACCTCTATGCCATCATCACGAGATTTTCTTTTGAAAGAAATACTGTTCTTTCAAAATTGCATATAATTTTAATGTATATTACAACTTGATTATATTGGTCAAGCCCTCGACCTATTAGTATCAGTCAGCTAAATATGTTACCATACTTACACCTCTGACCTATCAACCTTGTAGTCTTCAAGGGGTCTTACTAGCTTATGCTATGGGAAATCTCATCTTGAGGTGGGCTTCACACTTAGATGCTTTCAGCGTTTATCCCTTCCCGACTTAGCTACCCAGCTATGCTTCTGGCGAAACAACTGGTACACCATAGGTCAGTCCATCCCGGTCCTCTCGTACTAAGGACAGCTCCTCTCAAATTTCCTACGCCCGCGACGGATAGGGACCGAACTGTCTCACGACGTTCTGAACCCAGCTCGCGTGCCGCTTTAATGGGCGAACAGCCCAACCCTTGGGACCTACTTCAGCCCCAGGATGCGACGAGCCGACATCGAGGTGCCAAACCTCCCCGTCGATGTGAACTCTTGGGGGAGATCAGCCTGTTATCCCCGAGGTAGCTTTTATCCGTTGAGCGATGGCCCTCCCACGAGGTACCACCGGATCACTAAGCCCGACTTTCGTCCCTGCTCCACTTGTAGGTGTCGCAGTCAGGCTCCCTTCTGCCTTTACACTCTTCGAACGATTTCCGACCGTTCTGAGGGAACCTTTGGGCGCCTCCGTTACATTTTAGGAGGCGACCGCCCCAGTCAAACTGCCCACCTAACAATGTCCTGTCACCAGTTTCATGGCATCCAGTTAGAACTTCAATACTATCAGGGTGGTATCCCAACAACGACTCCACCAAGGCTGACGCCCTAGTTTCCCAGTCTCCCACCTATCCTGTACAGACAATACCGAAATTCAATGCTAAGCTACAGTAAAGCTCTACGGGGTCTTTCCGTCCAATCGCGGGTAGCGAGCATCTTCACTCGCACTACAACTTCGCCGGATTTGCAGTTGAGACAGTGCACAAGTCATTACGCCATTCGTGCGGGTCAGAACTTACCTGACAAGGAATTTCGCTACCTTAGGACCGTTATAGTTACGGCCGCCGTTTACTGGGGCTTAAGTTCACACCTTCGCGTTACCACTAAGTGTTCCCCTTAACCTTCCAGCACCGGGCAGGCGTCAGCCCCTATACATCAGCTTTCGCTTTAGCAGAGACCTGTGTTTTTGTTAAACAGTTGCTTGTGCCTATTCTCTGCGGCCTGATTTCTCAGGCACCCCTTCTCCCGAAGTTACGGGGTCAATTTGCCTAGTTCCTTAACTGCAATTCTTCCGTCGGCCTTAGGATTCTCTCCTCATCTACCTGTGTCGGTTTGCGGTACGGGCACTACTTCTCTCTCTAGATGCTTTTCTTGGAAGCATGGAATCAGATACTTCGGTTCCGTAGAACCTTCCCCATCACGCCTCAGAATTGTTGGAACGGATTTGCCAATCCCAACTCCCTAAACGCTTAGACTAGCATCCAATAGCTAGCACATCCTATCCTTCTCCGTCACACCATCGATAATAACGATTATAGTGGTATTGGAATATCAACCAATTGTCCATCGACTACGCCTTTCGGCCTCGCCTTAGGTCCCGACTAACCCTGAGAAGACAAACTTTACTCAGGAAACCTTAGATATTCGGCCTGTAGGATTCTCGCCTACATCTCGCTACTAATGCCAACATTCTCACTCGTAATCAGTCCACCGCTCCTTACGGTACGACTTCAGCCCGATTACGACGCTCCTCTACCGCTCACGTTAAACGTGAACCCGTAGCTTCGGTGGTAAGTTTGAGCCCCGGACATTTTCGGCGCAGGATCTCTTGACTAGTGAGCTATTACGCACTCTTTTAATGAGTGGCTGCTTCTAAGCCAACATCCTAGTTGTCTTAGAAATCCCACATCCTTTTCCACTTAACTTACACTTTGGGACCTTAGCTGACGATCTGGGCTGTTTCCCTTTTGACCATGGAACTTATCTTTCATAGTCTGACTGCCGGACTGATAGTATGTGGCATTCGGAGTTTGATAAGGTTCGGTAAGCGCTATGCCCCCTAGCCTATTCAGTGCTCTACCTCCACTACTCACATTTTCCGACGCTAGCCCTAAAGCTATTTCGAGGAGAACCAGCTATATCCGAGTTCGATTGGAATTTCTCCGCTATCCACAGCTCATCCCATGCTTTTTCAACAGCAACGTGGTTCGGTCCTCCACGAGGTTTTACCCTCGCTTCAACCTATAGCCATGGATAGGTCACCCGGTTTCGGGTCTACAGCATGCAACTAGTCGCCCTATTAAGACTCGGTTTCCCTTCGGCTCCGTACCTTAAGTACTTAACCTCGCTACATACCGTAACTCGTTGGCTCGTTCTACAAAAAGCACATCATCACACACATAAGGTGCTCTGATCGGTTGTAGGCACATGGTTTCAGGTTCTATTTCACTCCCCTCCCGGGGTTCTTTTCACCTTTCCCTCACGGTACTGCTTCACTATCGGTCATCAGGTAGTATTTAGCCTTGGGAGGTGGTCCTCCCTGCTTCCCACAAGGTTTCACGTGTCTCGTGGTACTCTGGTGCAGAACTGATTATCATAGTTTTCACTTACGGGACTATTACCCACTGTGGTCCAACTTTCCAGTTGTGTTCAATTAACTATGATTTCTCGTTATGTTCTGTCCGCAACCCCAGAGATAAATCTCTGGTTTGGGCTCTTTCCTTTTCGCTCGCCGCTACTAAGAAAATCGATTTTTCTTTCTCTTCCTCCAGGTACTTAGATGTTTCAGTTCCCTGGGTATACCTTCATAAAGCTATGTATTCACTTTATGATACATGGGGTTTCCCATGTGAGTTTCCTCATTCGGAAATCTTCGGATCTCTGACTATGTGCGTCTACCCGAAGCTTATCGCAGCTTATCGCGTCCTTCATCGGCTCCTGATGCCAAGGCATTCACCATGCGCCCTTTGTAGCTTGACCTTTTAAGTTTTGTTAGTACAAAACTGGTTATATTAATCATTCACAAAGAATATATTTCTTGGCTTTGTTGTATTTTATATACATTAAATTATATGCAATTTTCAAAGAACATTGGTGGGCTTAAATGGACTCGAACCATCGACCTCACGCTTATCAGGCGTGCGCTCTAACCAGCTGAGCTATAAGCCCTCATGGTGGAGATTAAGGGATTCGAACCCTTGACCCCCTGCGTGCAAGGCAGGTGCTCTCCCAACTGAGCTAAACCCCCATGAGGCTTTTTGAAGGAAAATCCCTCAAAATTGAACAGAATAAATACTTCAAGTAACTTTTGAGCAAGTATTTAAATATTTAATACATACTATGATGTATTTGTACTAGTCAGACATCATGCTGATCTAGATTTCTCCATAGAAAGGAGGTGATCCAGCCGCAGGTTCTCCTACGGCTACCTTGTTACGACTTCACCCCAATCGCTGACCCTACCTTAGGTCGCTGCCTCGCTTGCGCGTTAGCTCACGAACTTTGGGTATTGCCAACTCTCATGGTGTGACGGGCGGTGTGTACAAGGCCCGGGAACGTATTCACCGCGACATTCTGATTCGCGATTACTAGCAACTCCAGCTTCATGTAGGCGAGTTTCAGCCTACAATCCGAACTGAGACTGGTTTTAAAGTTTGGCTCCACCTCACGGTTTAGCATCTCTCTGTACCAGCCATTGTAGCACGTGTGTAGCCCTAGACATAAGGGGCATGATGATTTGACGTCATCCCCACCTTCCTCCCGGTTAACCCGGGCAGTCTCGCTAGAGTGCTCAACTAAATGGTAGCAACTAACAATAAGGGTTGCGCTCGTTGCGGGACTTAACCCAACATCTCACGACACGAGCTGACGACAACCATGCACCACCTGTCTTCCTGCCCCGAAGGGCTTCCCCGATTAAGGGTAATTCAGGAGATGTCAAGTCTAGGTAAGGTTCTTCGCGTTGCTTCGAATTAAACCACATGCTCCGCTGCTTGTGCGGGCCCCCGTCAATTCCTTTGAGTTTTAATCTTGCGACCGTACTCCCCAGGCGGAATACTTAATGCGTTAGCGGCGGCACAGAGGTCATGACAACCCCTACACCTAGTATTCATCGTTTACGGCGTGGACTACCATGTATCTAATCCTGTTTGCTCCCCACGCTTTCGAGCCTCAGTGTCAGTTACAGTCCAGAAAGTCGCCTTCGCCACTGGTATTCTTCCTAATCTCTACGCATTTCACCGCTACACTAGGAATTCTACTTTCCTCTCCTGCACTCTAGATATCCAGTTTGGAATGCAGCACCCAGGTTAAGCCCGAGTATTTCACATCCCACTTAAATATCCACCTACGCTCCCTTTACGCCCAGTAAATCCGGACAACGCTTGCCACCTACGTATTACCGCGGCTGCTGGCACGTAGTTAGCCGTGGCTTCCTCCTCAGGTACCGTCATTATCGTCCCTGAAGACAGAGCTTTACAATCCGAAGACCGTCATCACTCACGCGGCGTTGCTGCATCAGGGTTTCCCCCATTGTGCAATATTCCCCACTGCTGCCTCCCGTAGGAGTCTGGGCCGTGTCTCAGTCCCAATGTGGCCGATCACCCTCTCAGGTCGGCTACGCATCGTCGCCTTGGTGAGCCGTTACCTCACCAACTAGCTAATGCGACGCGGGTCCATCTCATAGCGGATTACTCCTTTAATTGCTATGCCATGCGGCACTACAATCTTATGCGGTATTAATCTTCCTTTCGAAAGGCTATTCCCCTCTATGAGGCAGGTTACCCACGTGTTACTCACCCGTCCGCCGCTAATCCGTTCCCGAAGGAACTTCATCGCTCGACTTGCATGTGTTAAGCACGCCGCCAGCGTTCGTCCTGAGCCAGGATCAAACTCTCAATAAAAAGTTTAATCTTAGCTTACTCAAATAAAAATTGCTGGTTTACTTAAATGTATTTATCAAATTCTGTTCAATTTTCAAAGATCTCTCAGTCAACTTGACTGCTTTATTATGATAACATCATTAGCTATCGTTGTCAATAATTATTTTTAATATTTTTTCTAATTATTTAAAACTTTTTAACTAATTTCTTATCTGTTGTCCATCAATTACTCGTGACAACGAATATAATCATATCATGTTTTTTATATAATATTACCTCTACATCCATTGTTATTAAGAATTACAATAATATATATGCCTTTTCCTAACAAATACTCCTTATTACACTATAGGACACACGTGGAAGTGTTAATCGTATTATTTCAATTATTTTCTATAAAAACCCTGCAAAAACATATAACAACGCCTTTACTGTTATAGGAATCTACTCTAATATTAATAATATATAATAGAATATAATTAATTACTTAATAATTAATTATTCCTATTTATCTATAAATACTATTATATATAATTTTAGTTTCAGGAGATTTTAATTATGAATAGAGGAATTTTTTATTTCATTTTACCATTTACCATGTTTTCTTTTATAGGATGCTCAAGCAACATTGCTTCGCCATCCAACTCACAGACAGCTCCCCCTTCCAAAACATCAATACAAGTACAAAATACCCAAGCAATGGATGCAACTGAGCCTAATTCATTTATCTTAACTAGTAGCTCTTCATACTTTTGTCCATTCCTTTTTAATGGTAACAACTTAATATTTCCAAATCCCGATGAGAATAATAGAATTTCAATTATTCCTTCTCCTTTGCCTAAAGATATTCTCGAAAGTAAGAGCGTTACTGATTTTGCAAATTATTCTGCTGATAATATGACCTTAATTAATCAAATGATTTATTTTTCAAATGGTTCAGATAATAATGCTTTATCTTCATTTAACATTTCTGATAAAACTTACACAAAGTTGAATGACGATTCAGTAAATAATTTAATAGCTTCTAATTCAGAATTATTCTACATAAATAAAAATAACGAAAATAGGATTTACAAATATAATACATCAACATCAGAACACTCATTGGTATGTCCTGATAGTGTAGGCTCTTTTATAATTAATGGAGATTTTATTGTGTATCAAAACTTAAGTGATAACTCAAAATTATATTCAATAAAAACGGATGGTAGTAATAGACAAAAGCTTACCGATTACACAGCTAATAGCTTTATAGTTTTTGATGGGCAGTTACTTTTTTTCAATTCTTCTGATAACAACAATCTATACTCACTAGACCCATCTACATTAAGCTGCAAGAGAATTTCCATAATGAATGGATTTCAGTTAAAAATTATAGATAAATCCATATATTTTATTAACGGCAGTGACTCAAATAACTTATACTCACTATCAGTAGACTTAAAAAATTCAACCGCTACCTCTAAACCAGAGATATCAGAGGGTATAAATGAATATTATTTGACTACCTCAGGTATATTCTATAGCCCAAGTATAAATGTGAATAATATATACTTCAAAGATTTTTCTTCTAAAAGTTAATGCAAAATAGGAGATAAGTATTTATAACTAAACACTTATCTCCTATTTCTTGCATTATGAACTTATAAAGACTTCACTATCTCTTTAAACTTATTACCTCTTATCATAAAATTAGGATACATATCAAATGATGCACAAGCAGGTGATAGAGTGACAATATCGCCTGGATTCGCTATGCTTTCAGCAAGTCTTACTGCCTCTTCCAAAGACTCAACCATATTTATATTAATTTTAATTCCTTTTTCATTTTCTAAATTATCAAAAACATCTTTGATCTTGTGCTTTGTCGCTCCCATAAGGATCAATTCTTTTATATATGGGTACCCCTCATATGCTAAAGGTTCAAAAGGTATATTCTTATCATACCCTCCTGCAATAACTATTACTTTTTCATCAAATGCTCTAAGCCCCGCTAAAGTTCTTGTAGGACTTGAAGCAATAGAATCATTATAATATTTAACTCTGTCTATCTCTCTTACAAGTTCACACCTATGTTCAACGCCAGCAAATGTTTCAGCAACTTTTTTCATTACCTCCACAGAGACATCGTCTTTTGTTGCTAAAAATGCTGCAAGATAATTTTCAACATTATGCATCCCCTTAATTACGATATCGTCTTTTTTGCAAACTTCCTTGTCTTCAAGATAGAGTATCCCATTTTTATAGTATGCCCCATCTATCAGTTCTCTTTTTGAACTGAACTCTTTCACATTTCCTTTCGCTTCTTTTATAAATCCATGGGTAATTTCGTTTTCTCTATTCACTACTAAAAGTCCATTTGAATTTTGATATATAAAGATATTCTTTTTCGCATCTATATACTCTTTCATACTTTTATGCATGTCTAAGTGATTTGGGGATAAATTTGTACATACTGCAACATCTATTTCTTGAGTCATTGTCATAAGTTGAAAGCTAGATAACTCTAATACAACTTTATCTTCATCATGTATGTTTTCTATTTCTGAAAATAATGGAGTTCCTATATTTCCTCCGACCCATGTTTTATACCCTTGACCTTCTAGTAACTTAGAAATAATTGTTGTTGTTGTTGTCTTTCCATCGCTACCGGTTATTCCATAGACTTTTCCTCTTGTATACCTAACAAACTCTTCCATCTCAGAAGTAACATATGCTCCTTCTTTTCTAACCCTTACTAATGCTTCACTATCAATCCTCATTGATGGTGTTTTAAATATCACATCAAACCCTTTTAAGTTATCTAGATATTTTTCTCCAAGCTCCAGCTTAACTCCCCTTTTATTAAATCCTTCTGCAACGTCTCCAAGTTCTTCTAAACTCTTTTTATCAAAAGCCGTTACAGCAGCACCTAAATCTATTAAAAAATTGATTAACGGAATATTGCTTACTCCAATTCCAACAACTCCAACTTTCTTACCCACTATAAATTCCTTAAACTCATTAAAATCTTTCTTCATGATTTATCCTCCAAATTTAAATCTCTATCCATCGTATATATTATTGCCAAAATTTGTTCTTCGTTATTTTAATTATAACACTTGCAACAAAAAAATAAACTGACCCAAGAAGAAATTATCTTGAATCAGTTTTTGTTTAGGTATAATCCTAAAATTCCAAACTTGCTTGGATATAATTTTCTATTTCACTTATTTTAATTCTTTCTTGTTCCATAGTATCTCTATTTCTAATTGTTACTGACTCATCTTCTAATGTATCGAAATCTATTGTTATACAATAAGGAGTTCCAATTTCATCTTGTCTTCTGTATCTCTTACCTATACTTCCTGTTTCATCGAAATCAAGATTGAATTTCTTACTTAACTCCGCATAAATATCTAAAGATTTTTCTGATAGCTTTTTAGAAAGAGGCAATATTGCTGCTTTAAACGGAGCTAATGCTGGGTGTAAATGCATTACAGTTCTAACATCTCCACCTTCTAACTCTTCTTCATCATATGCTTCAATTAAAAATGCTAAAGCAACTCTATCCGCACCTAACGACGGCTCTATAACATATGGAACATATTTCTCATTAGTTGTTTGATCTAAATAGCTTAAATCCTGGCCAGAATGTTCTTGATGTTTAGATAAATCATAATCAGTTCTATCTGCTATTCCCCAAAGTTCTCCCCAACCAAATGGGAATAAATATTCTATATCAGAAGTTGCATTCGAGTAGAAAGATAACTCTTCTTCTCCATGATCTCTCATTCTTAAATTTTCTGCCTTAACATTCAAATTTAGCAAGAAGTTCCAACAATAGTCCTTCCAATATTTGTGCCACTCTAAATCAGTTCCAGGCTTACAGAAGAATTCTAATTCCATTTGTTCAAATTCTCTTGTTCTGAAAGTAAAATTACCGGGTGTAATTTCATTTCTAAAAGATTTACCTATTTGGGCTATACCAAATGGTACTTTTTTTCTTGATGTTCTTTGCACTGCTTTAAAATTAACAAAAATACCTTGTGCTGTTTCTGGTCTTAAATACATTTCTGATTTAGCATCTTCAGTAACACCCTGAAATGTTTTAAACATAAGATTAAACTTTCTTATATCTGTGTAGTTCATCTTTCCACATTTGGGACAAACTATGTTATTTCTTTCAATATATTCTTTCAATTGTTCGTTAGTCCATCCATCAGCTGTCGCTACTTCTGCTCCATTTTCTGTCATATGATCTTCAACTAATTTATCAGCTCTAAATCTTGCCTTACATTCCTTACAATCCATTAATGGGTCTGAAAAACCTCCAACATGCCCTGATGCAACCCAAACTTCTCTATTCATTAAAATAGCAGAATCTAATCCAACATTATACGGACTTTCTTGAACAAATTTTTTCCACCATGCTTTTTTTACATTATTTTTGAATTCTACCCCTAAAGGACCGTAATCCCACGAATTAGCTAGACCACCGTATATATCTGAGCCTGGAAATACAAATCCTCTATTTTTACAAAGAGCCACAATCTTATCCATTGTTTTTTCTACTGCCATTGTTTTATCCCTCCAAATATATTTTTATAAAATAAAAAAGGCTTTAAGCACAAAGGGACGAAATATAATTCCGCGGTTCCACCCTTCTTGGCTTAAGCCCATCTTTCTTCATCGATTTCCTCACACTCAAAAGCTCCATTCATTTATAACCAATAATGATTTCCACCAAACATCATCTCTCTTCAACTGACTTATAAATTACTTTTCTTTTTCAACATGTGTATTTAATTTATAAATTAATTTTAACAAAATCATTTTATATGTCAAGTCTGAATATTTTCTAAAAAAATATAAAAAAATGGCTCCGCGAAGAGGACTCGAACCTCCAACCTATCGGTTAACAGCCGAGTGCTCCACCATTGAGCTATCGCGGAACGTCATTACTTAATCTATTATATCAGTTTTTTTAGATTATGCAACCCTTTTTTAATAAAATATCAAAATTATATCTCTATACTATCAAAGTTATCAAATAACATCTACATTTTAGAATTAATACATATTATATATTCCTAATTCATCTTTATAGAGCCTGAAAAGAACAAAATCTCAAGCGATTGTGGAACTGTAGATTTTACCCACCTGATTTTTCAAATGTATGTGAGAAAAATTCAGCAGGATAATATATTTTTTCATTCTCTTTACAAACTGTGATTCTCTGAGTAAGTATTTCCATAACTTATGCCCTCAAGAGTTACAATATTCGCAACTTTAAATTTAGTATAAATTCATATGGAATAAAAAAAGCTATAACAATGCTTTCAAAATGCATGCTATAACTTATAATACTATTCTAAATAAAATAAAAAAAAATGGCTCCGCGAAGAGGACTCGAACCTCCAACCTATCGGTTAACAGCCGAGTGCTCCACCATTGAGCTATCGCGGAACGTCATTACTTAATCTATTATATCAGCTTTTTTAAATTATGCAACCCTTTTTTAGCAAAATATCAAATTTATATCTCTATACTATCAAAATTATCAAATTACATTTACATTTTAGAATTAATACATATTATATATTCCTAATTCATCTTTATAAAACTTGGAAAGAATAAAATCTCAAGCGATTGTGAAACTGTAGATTTTTGCGCATCTACTTTTTCAAATGTGTGTGAGAAAAATTCGACAGGCTAATATATTTTTTCATTCTCTTTACAAACTGTGATTCTCCGAGTAAGTATTTCCATAACTTATGCCATCAAGAGTAACAATGTTCACAAATTTAAATTTAGTATAAATTCATATGGAATAAAAAAGCTATAACAATGCTTCCAAAGTACATGTTATAACTTATAATACTATTCTAAAAAATATAAAAAAATGGCTCCGCGAAGAGGACTCGAACCTCCAACCTATCGGTTAACAGCCGAGTGCTCCACCATTGAGCTATCGCGGAACGTCATTACTTAATCTATTATATCAGCTTTTTTAGATTATGCAAGTCTTTTTTATATTTTATTTACTTTTGTAGTTTTCAGAAATACTTATAGCTTTTCTTTCTTATTATCCAGAAGAAATACTAATTCCTATAAATATTTATGCAGATAATAAAATATTTCTGAACTTATTATAGAGTTCCTGATTTCAAATTATGTTTCTTATATTTCATTTTTAAATCAACAACAATAAAAGGTTCATATATGCCTTTTATACATATAGAACCTTTTATAGAAATAAATATAATCTATTTACTTTAACTGTATCAAATTATTTCTGCGGTCTCATTGTAGGGAATAATATAACATCTCTGATTGAAGCTGAATCAGTTAAGAACATTATAAGTCTATCTATTCCCATTCCCATTCCACCTGTTGGTGGCATACCTGTTTCAAGAGCACTCATAAATTGTTCATCTAGCATATATGCCTCGTCATCTCCAAGTTCTCTCTCTTTAGCTTGTTGTTCGAATCTTTGTCTTTGAACTATAGGATCGTTTAATTCTGAGTATGCATTACAAAGTTCTCTACCAAATACAAAGCCTTCAAATCTTTCAGTGAATTCAGGATTTCCTCTCTTCTTCTTTGTAAGAGGTGAAATTTCAACTGGATAATCCGTAACAAATGTAGGTTGAATCATATTTGCTTCACCAAACTCTTCATATAAAGCATTTAAAACTTCACCTTTTGTTACTGTATTTAATGGTTTAGCAAATTCTAAGTGTTTTTCCTTTGCTATAGTTTGAGCTTCATCGTCAGATTTTATTTCATTGAAATCTACTCCAGCATATTCTTTTACAGCATCAACCATAGTGATTCTTCTCCATGGTGGCTTAAAGTCTATTTCTGTACCTTGATAAGCAACCTTAGTAGTTCCATTTACTTTTTCACAAATATATGCAACCATATTTTCTGTAATTTCCATCATGTCATTATAATCAGAATATGCTTCGTATAATTCTATAGCTGTAAATTCAGGATTATGTCTTACTGACATACCTTCATTTCTAAAATTTCTTCCTATTTCATATACCTTTTCAAAACCAGCAACTATTAATCTCTTAAGATATAACTCTGTAGCTATTCTTAAATACATATCCATATCTAAAGTATTGTGATGAGTAATGAAAGGTTTTGCTGCTGCTCCACCAGCTATTGCTCCAAGAATTGGAGTTTCTACTTCTATAAAGCTTTTAGCATCTAGGAATTCTCTTATAGCTGAAATGATTTTACTTCTTTTAATAAAAGTATCCTTAACTTCTGTATTTGTAATTATATCAACTTCTCTTTGTCTATATCTTAAATCTGGATCCTTTAACCCATGCCATTTTTCTGGAAGTGGCTTTAAAGATTTACAAGTCAACTCAAAAGTATTTACATTTACTGATACTTCACCTGTTTTAGTTGTAAATACTTCTCCAGTTGCTGCAATCCAATCACCTAAATCAAAAGTTTTATATTGCTTTAAATTTTCTTCCCCAACCTTATCAATCTTTAAGAATAGTTGTATCTTACCATCCTTATCATGTATATCTGAGAAAACAACTTTTCCCTGCCCTCTTTTAGACATTAGTCTTCCTGCAACGGTTACTTCCTTACCTTCTAGTGCATCATAATTTGCCTTAACTTCCTCTGATGTATGAGTTCTGTTGACTTTATAAACATCAAAAGGATCCTTTCCAGCACCTTGTAGCTCTGCTAGTTTAGCTCTTCTCAATCCTTCCTGTTCATTATACTGAGACTCTAACTCTTGCATGCTCATTTCTTCTGTTGACATTGCTGTACCTCCAATTAACTTCTACTTATTCCTAGTATTTCGAATTTATTAACTCCGTCTGGAACTGTTACCTCTACTACATCACCAACTTTTTTACCAACTAGTGCATTTCCAACCGGTGATTCGTTTGATATTTTAAAATTCATAGGGTCCGCTTCTGCAGAACCTACTATTGAATACTCTACTTCTTCATCAAATTCATAATCTTTAACTTTTACCTTTGATCCAACTGAAACAATATCACTTGGAATCTCTGACTCATCTACAACCACTGCATTTTTAAGCATATTTTCTAATTGAATTATTCTTCCTTCTGTAAATGCTTGGTCGTTTTTAGCTTCATCATATTCAGAATTTTCACTTAAGTCTCCGTATCCTAAAGCAATTTTTATCTTTTCAGTTATTTCTTTTCTTTTTACTGTTTTTAGATATTCTAATTCACTTTCTAATTTTTTAACACCTTCATAAGTCATAACATATTGTTTTGATTGGCTCATATACTTTAACTCCCCTTTAAAACCTTCTATATTATTTATTTTAGTTATTGATTATAATCTTTATTTTGATAAATTATCTATTAAATAAATATTTTAAGCAATCTCTTATTATATCGTTAACAGAGAGTACCTACAAATTTATAATAATTTGAAAAATATTTTAATCTGAAAATCATTTAACTTATTATAAATCAGCACATTTCATATGTCAATAAATCCTAATTTGAAGCAATTCGCTCCATTAGTTAGCAACTAATTCGGAACAACTTTACTCATAGCTATGATTGCTGTGAATCAAACATTAAATAAACCTAGTTTAAATATTAATATAAAAGTAAATTAGTAAAACATAAATTATAATTTTTACACAAAAATTAATACTCATATTTATACTAGATTTATTATTAAACCAAATTACATTTTTCTAAATATTAATAATATGCTTGAAACAATTAAATAATTCTAGTTATACTTACAAAACTATAATTCATCTTGATATTTTCTTAAAGCTTCAATAACTTTTTCACTATCATTTATAGTATTAATCTTATTTTTAAGTTCTGTGCATCTTGGAAGTCCTTTAATATACCATGATGCGTGTTTTCTCATTTCTCTTATCGCTTTAAATTCCCCATCATATTTTATTGCTAATTCGTAATGCCTAATACACATTTCAATTTTTTCATTATCTGAAACTTCTTGAATTACTTCTCCATTAAGCAAATTATTTATCTGTCTAAATATCCATGGATTTCCTTGACTTCCTCTTGCAATCATTATTCCATCACAATTTGTAGTTCTTTTCATTCTGATAGCATCTTCTGGAGAAAATACATCTCCATTTCCTATTACAGGAATTGAAACACTATCCTTAACTCTCTTTATTATGTCCCAATCTGCTTTCCCTTGATACATTTGTTTTCGTGTTCGTCCATGAACAGCAATAGCATCTGCTCCAGCTTGTTCCATCCCTTTTGCAAATTCTACTGCATTAATATTATCTTCATCAAATCCTTTTCTAAACTTGACAGTAACAGGTTTGGTTGAAACTTTTTTTATAGTTCTAACGATATCGTATGCAAGTTCCGGTTCTTTCATTAATGCAGATCCCTCTCCATTTTTAACTATTTTGGGAGCTGGGCATCCCATATTAATATCAATTATACAAATATCTTCCCTGTTATTTAAATATTCCTCACAAATTCTAGCCATCACATCTGGCTCTCTACCAAATATCTGGGCCGCAACTGGTTTTTCTTCATCTGCTATTCTAAGTAAGGTTTGTGTATTCTCGCTTCCATAATATAATGCTTTAGCACTAACCATTTCGGTGTAAACCAAACCGCATCCCATTTCCTTACATAATCCTCTAAATGATATGTCAGTTACTCCTGCCATAGGTGCTAGAAATATATTGTTTTCAAAGGTTAAATTCCCTATCTTCATTGTAGAATATACTCCTTACATCTTGTATAAATCTCAATTTCCATATAATTTATCTTTGGGAAATCTCTATTTCTTTGTTTTTTTCATATAATATTTTTAATCCTTCTAGTGTTAAATCCGAATCAACCTTATCAATAACATCAGTCTCTTTAGCTATTAAATTTGCTAATCCACCTGTTGCTAATACAAAAGGTTCTTCCTTATACTTAGAATTTTTCATTTCTTGTTTCATTTTTTTCACTATATATTCAACTTGCCCAATATAACCAAATATAATACCAGATTGCATACTTGATACAGTATTTTTGCAAATCATATTTTTTGGTACTTCTAATTCTACTCTAGGAAGCTTAGCTGCTCTTTCAAATAAAGCATCCGCCGAAATTCTTATTCCAGGGCATATGCATCCTCCAAGATAATCTCCATTCGCTCTTACTGCACAAAAAGTTGTAGCTGTTCCAAAGTCTATTATTATAACTGGTCTCTTGTAAATTTCATATGCAGCAACAGCATTTACTATTCTATCTGCTCCAACTTCTCTCGGGTTATCATATTTAATATTTATTCCAGTTTTCACTCCTGGTCCAACTATTATAGGTTCGTGACAAAAACATTTTCTTAACATATTTTCTAAAGAATGCATTATATTAGGAACAACAGAAGAAACTATAACTCCAGTAATATTTTTAGGATCAATGTCACTTAAGTTAAATAGTTGCATAACTTGTATACCATACTCATCTGAAGTTTTATTTCCTTCACTTGAAATACGCCAACTAGCTATATACCTTTCTCCATTATGTACTCCCAAAACAATGTTAGTATTACCTGCATCAACAAGTAAAATCATAGAAAGCACCACCTTAATATAGTTAAATTAAAAGCAGCCCGAAGAGCTGCCTTAATTTTGAAATTGACTAAAAAATAACAATATAATTTTAACAATTATATTTAATTTGTCAAGAGTTTAAATGTGATTTTAGATTAATACCACCATTTTCTAGCTTCTGTTTTCAACTTAAATACACATATATGCATTCATTAGAATAATCCTATTATTTCTCCACTTTTTAATACATCCATCTTATTTGCTGCTGGTACCTTTGGAAGGCCAGGCATAGTCATTATGTCACCTGTCTGAACCACTATAAATCCAGCTCCATTTGATACTCTGACTTCTTTAACTGTAATATCAAATCCTGTAGGCCTAGCTAAAAGGCTAGGATTATCTGATAGTGAATATTGCGTTTTTGCCATACATACAGGAAGTTTATCCAACTTGAACTTTTCTAATTCATCAATTTGTTTTTTTGCTGCTGGAGTATAATTAACTTTATCTGCTCCATAAATTTCACTAGCAATTGTAAATATTTTCTCTCTAATAGATTTTTCCTTATCATATATAGGCTCAAAATTTGATTCACTATTCTCTAGTGCATCTAACACTATATTGGCAAGGTCAATTCCACCTTCACCACCTTTAGCCCACACATCACACAATGCTACTTTAACCCCAATTCTATCGCAAAAATCCTTAATGAATTCCACTTCTTCCGAACTATCTGTAACAAACTTATTTATTGCAACAACAGGTGTAATTTTAAACTTCTTTATATTCTCTATCTGTTTTTCCAAATTAGCAATTCCATCTTTTAATGCTTCAACATTTGGAACATTTAATTCTGTCTTAGCTACTCCGCCATGATGCTTTAATGCTCTTATAGTCGCAACAACTACAACACATTCAGGTTCTAAATTACCATATCTGCATTTAATATCAAAGAACTTCTCTGCACCTAAATCCGCTCCAAATCCAGCTTCTGTTATGGCAACATCTCCCAACTTTAAAGCAAGCTTAGTTGCCATTATAGAATTACATCCATGAGCAATATTAGCAAATGGTCCTCCATGTATTAATGCAGGAGTATTTTCTAATGTTTGAACCAAGTTAGGCTTAATCGCGTCTTTCATTAGTAGCGCCATAGCTCCTTGTACTTCTAGTTCCTTAGCATAAACAGGATTTCCATCTAAATTATATGCAATTACTATATTCCCCATTCTTTCTTTCAAATCTTCTAGATCACTTGCTAAACATAATATAGCCATTATTTCAGATGCAACAGTTATATTGAATCCATCTTCTCTAACAAATCCATTAACCTTTCCACCCATCCCAACAATGATATGTCTTAACGCTCTATCATTCATATCCATTACTCTTTTAAATACAATTCTTCTAGAATCAATTCTTAAAACATTACCTTGGTGAATATGGTTATCTATTGCTGCAGATAACAAATTATTAGCAGATGTAATAGCATGCATATCTCCAGTAAAATGAAGATTGATATCTTCCATAGGAACAACTTGAGCATATCCTCCCCCAGCTGCTCCACCCTTGATCCCGAAAACCGGTCCTAATGATGGCTCCCTTAATGCTATAACGGCTTTCTTCCCAATCCTGTTTAAAGCCTGACCAAGCCCTACTGTAACTGTTGACTTTCCTTCTCCTGCAGGAGTTGGATTTATAGCTGTTACCAAAACTAACTTTCCATTATTATTATTTTTAACCTTATCATATACATCTAAAGATATTTTACACTTATATTTTCCATAGTACTCTATATCATCTTCGCAAAGTCCCAATTTTTCAGCCACATTTTTTATCGGCTCCATCTTTGCCTCTTGAGCAATCTGAATATCACTTTTCATTTAAAATCCCTCCTAAATATAAACCCAAAATCATACTTAATATAATTTATTATATCATTTCACTATACATAATAAAAGTTTTTTTCGAATAATAAGTATAAATAGACTCCGAATATTCGTATTAATATAAATATTCTATGATTCTACATATAAAAAATTAAAGGGCCATTTCAAACCCATTTTGTGCCTGAAATAGCCTGTGTATTAATTATTTACAAAAATATCTTCGAATTCTTCTGCATCAAGTTTTTCTTTTTCAATTAAAGCTTTTGCAACAGCATGTAATTTGTTTATATTTTCTTTTAGAAGCTTATTAGCTCTATCATAAGCCTCATCTATAAATTTCTTTATTTCTTTATCTATTTTAGAACCTATCTCTTCGCTAAAGTTTCTCCCCTTACCTAAGTCTCTTCCAAGGAAAACTTCATCATGCCCTGAAGTACTAAATGATATAGTTCCAATTTCTTCGCTCATACCATAATCCATAACCATACTTCTAGCTATATGACTTGCTCTATCTATATCATTTTTTGCACCAGTACTTATATCTCCCATAATCAATCTTTCAGCAACTCTTCCACCTAGGAGTCCAACCATCTCATCTTTTAATTTAGACTTAGATGTATAAGAAGTGTCCTCCTTTGGAAGATGCATAGTATATCCACCAGCTCTACCTCTTGGAATTACACTTATTTCATGAACCGGATCACAGTGTGGAAGCAATCTCATAACAACTGCATGACCTGCTTCATGATAAGCTGTTAATTTCCTATCATGTTCAGTTATTACCCTACTCTTTTTCTCAGGACCTGCAATTACTTTTGTTATTGCTTCTTCCATTTCAGACATAGAAATTTGTTTTTTGTCTTTTCTAACAGCAAGTAATGCCGCTTCATTTGTTAGATTTTCTAAATCTGCTCCCGAAAACCCTGGTGTTCTTCTAGCAAGCACATCTAACTTCACATCATCATTTAGTGGTTTCTTTCTTGTATGAACTTTAAGAATTTCCTCTCTACCTTTTACATCTGGAGCTCCAACAATTATTTGCCTATCAAATCTTCCTGGTCTTAATAACGCTGGATCTAATATATCAGGCCTATTTGTTGCAGCTATCATTATGATACCTTCATTAGCACCGAATCCATCCATTTCAACAAGAAGTTGATTTAATGTCTGTTCTCTTTCGTCATGTCCTCCACCTAAGCCTGCACCTCTCTGTCTTCCAACTGCATCAATTTCATCTATAAATACTATACAAGGTGAATTTTTCTTTGCTTCTTCAAATAAACTTCTAACTCTCGATGCACCAACACCAACAAACATTTCAACAAAATCTGATCCTGATATACTAAAGAATGGCACGCCTGCCTCTCCCGCTATCGCTTTTGCAAGTAATGTTTTTCCAGTCCCAGGAGGCCCAACTAATAAAACCCCTTTAGGAATTCTTGCGCCTATCTGTATATACTTTGATGGCAATTTTAAAAATTCAACAATTTCTTCAAGCTCAGCTTTCTCTTCATCCGCACCTGCTATATCTTCAAATGTAACTGTTTGTGTATCTGGAGTTACCATTTTAGCTTTGCTTTTACCAAAATTCATAACCCCTCTTCCACCACTTCCGCTTTGGGATTGTTGAGTAAATATAAATAGGAATATAAATATAAATACTGCCATTAATATAAATGGAAGTAATGTTGCTATCCACGTTGCATTATTAGATGGTTTCTCAAAAACGACTTTAACATCTAATTTAGGCTGATTTACTATAAGCGAACTAACAAGTTCACCCGGAGCAATAGTAACAAAACTTTTATTATCAGTAGTTTTTCCTTCTATAGTCATGCTGTCTTCCTTGACTAAGATACTTTCTATTTCATTTGAATTCCACTTTTGTATAAATGAACTATAAGTTATCTCATTAGAACCTTTTCCTGTTTGCCACATAGTAACTGCTGCTAAAATCAGCATAACTGAGCATACAATCCATACAGCCGCACTTGAATATTTTTTCATTCAAGGCCCCCCTCTCTCATCATATTTAAAATTTTACCATAGGAATATTTTTATTACAATTAAATTTGAACTTTCTATTTTTCATATACTTCAGGCTTTAATATCCCTATAAAAGGTAAATTCCTGTATTTTTCAGCATAATCTATTCCATAACCTACTATGAATCCATCAGGAACCTCAAATCCAATATATTTAACATCTAAATCAGATTTACGCCTCGCTTGCTTATTTAGTAATGCAACTATTTCTATACTATTTGCTTTTCTCGCTTTTAAATATTTAAGTAAATATGTTAAGGTTACTCCTGTATCAACGATATCCTCAACCACTAAAATATCTTTTCCTTCTATACTATTATCTAAGTCTTTTAATATTCTTACGACACCAGATGTTTCTGTAGAACTTCCATAGCTTGAAACTGCCATAAAATCTATTTCACATTTAATAGATATGTTTTTTATTAGCTCGGCAGCAAATATTACTGATCCTTTTAAAATACCAACTATAAGTAAATCTTTTCCTCTATAATCTGTACTTATTTCACTTGCAAGTTCTTTAATTCTCTTACTTAAAATTTCTTCTGAGTATAGTATCTCTTGTATATCTTGTTTCATATTTAATATTCCTTTCTTTGAACGACTACTTTTAATATATTCGTACTTTTACTTGTAAGTTTATATTCTTCTGAGATTCTAATTCCAATAACCCATGCAATCCTTTCATCAAAGCATAAAATAGGGATGCATTCTCTTTCATTCTTAGGAATTTTCATATCAATAAAAATATCTTTTAATTTTTTGCTACCACTCATTCCTAGTGGAATAATTTTATCTCCATTCTTTCTATTTCGTATTGAAATATTATTATTAATTTTATCAAAATCAAAATACTTAACGAAATCTCCTTGCTTTAAGTTTATAGAATTTTCATTATAACCATTAATTATAGAAAATTGAATAACATACTTATGAAACTCAACTGTATTTATATATATGTTATCTTTACCTAAAATTATTTCTTCTTTTTTACTATTTATATCTGATTTTTTTGTCTTTGTTTTTATGTATATATCTCCATAAACATTTTCAGCACAAACTCCATTTGGAAGATGCACTAACTTTCCAGAGTACTTTTGAGCCAAACAAGATATTTCATATATATGCTTAACTTCAAAATCGTAATTAGACTTTGAATACCTTGTTAACGCATGCCTTAATACTCTATTAACCAAAGATTCTTCCTCTTTAAATATTTCCTTTTTTATTATAAAATAATCATTACATTCCATACAATATTTATTGTATAAACCAGCGGATAATTTTTCAAGGAATTCATTATCTTTTTGCAATAATGTAGACATCCTATTCAAAGTCTGTACTATATCTTCATTAAAATTTTCTTTCATATATGGCAATATATCTAATCTTATTTTATTTCTATTATAAATTTTTTCAAAGTTAGTTTTATCAATTCTTGGATTTAAGTTCTTTAGTTTTACGTAGTTTTCTACTTCTTCTCTACTCAAGCATAAAATGGGTCTTATTATTTTATCATCTCTAGACGCCCTAATTCCTCCCAACCCTTCAAGGCCTGTTCCTCTCATAAGCCTAAATAAGACTGTCTCCGCCTGATCATTTGCATTATGCGCAGTAGCAATCTTATTAAAGCCTTCTTTTTCTAAGATTTCATCAAAAAAATCATATCTAGCATTCCTCCCAGCCATTTCCGAAGACAACTTACTTTCCTTAGAATAAGCATTAATATCTACACGTTTGACAAAACATTTTATTCCCATATCATTGCATGTATTAATGACATATCTCTCATCTTCAAATGCATCTTCGCCTCTTAAAAGATGATTTAAGTGTGCAGCAGCTATACTTATATTTAATTCTTCTCTTAGCTCAAATAAAACATTCAAAAGACATATAGAATCTGGTCCTCCAGAAAGAGCAATCAAAATTTTATCATTGGGTTTAATAAGGTTATTGTCTTTTATATAAGACAGTACTTTTCTATACAAAAATAACACTCCTACTTATTTATTATTATGTCATATACAATTCCGCTTCTTATATTTTACGTATATATGTTCTAAATGTAAACATTATTGCTTCAATTTAACAGTTCAAAACTCATTCTATATAAATATAACATTATTCTTAAAAACAATCTTATTTATTTACTTAAATATGAAACAAATATAAATAGCTGTTTCAAATTTAACTTACGATTTAAATTTTTGAAACAGCTATTTATAATATTTTAATAACTTATTGCATGATAATCTTAGCTATCTAAATAAACTTTTGAAACTACTACTGTCATATCATCTTTAATTGTTCCATTACTTAATTTTTTCGCTCTTTCTAACACCTTTTCTGACAGTTCTCTAGGATCTGAATTAATTGTCTTTAAATATTCTTCAATCCAAGTTGATTCTCCCGAGTTTGATTTATCTATATCTAAAATACCATCGCTGACATTAATTAAAATATCACCAGGTCGTAGCACTTCTCTTATAACTTCCACGTCCACTTCATCTACAAGTCCAAAAGGTAAATTCTTAGAATTAATAGATATTACATCACGGCCTCTTTTTATAAAGCTAGGTGCTGCGCCTATCTTTACAAATATTGCATTACCATTATATAAGTCAATTCTATTTAAATCTAAAGTTGCATATTTTTCATCTTCCGAAAATCTCATTCCCATTATAGAATTAACTGTGTTGACCGTTATATCTTCATCGAACCCTGCTTCAATAAGCTTTTCTACCAAATCAACAGTTGCTTTGCTTTCTTCCTTAGCCTCTGGTCCAGACCCCATCCCATCACTTAGAATTGTCATATACGTTCCATTTCTTGTCCTTCCAAAACTATAACTATCACCTATTTGAGTTTCTCCACCTTTTGGTTCCATTGCACCATAAGACACCATATAATACTTTGGTTTTTCCTCTATCGTTATAATACATTCATTTGTCTGTGGATTTATTTTACAACCATCATCCCCAATACATAATTTCATTCTCATAGCACTGCTCAATAGAGAAACTATGTTTTTTCCATAATAATCAGCTCCTTCGCAATTATTTACACTTAATCTAATCTTAACCCTACCGCTTTTATCTATATAGCAAAAAATATCATTGTAATATATGGAGTTTTTATTCAGTATACGTTTCGTCAATCTTTCTAAATCAGTATCTATTCTAACCTCCTTTTTAAAATCATTAAGAAGATTATCTAAAGTACACGATATGTTAGTTATATGGGATGATAATATATTTCTTCCTTCTGCTAATCTTTCCTTTATTGATTCATTTACATTATAATTGGTTACAATCCCCTCTGCATTTTTTAAAAGTGTAAAATTTTTGATACATCTTTTTTGCAAATCCATAGGAATTGCTAATTTGCCCTCCTCCTTACTTTGAATTAACATTTGAAAAGAATTAAATGTTTGATGAAACTCTCTTTCCCAGCATAAAGGCCTATTTTCACAGCTTGAACAACTTCTATCTGCCAAGTTTTCTACTAATGCACTCCCTTTCGATTTAATCAATAAATTTTCATTATCATTGTTAGTTAATAAGCATCTTGATACATTTGTAAGTACACTTGTAAGCTCTTTTAATTTAAAAGTAAATTCCTCCTTTATTGCATTTAATTGAATTTCGCCTAAAGATGCTTTCTTTCTATATGGATTTATCTCAATTTCAATACTTGTAAATACAGGTTTTGGAACACACAAGAATAAAACAGAACTAGTAAGAACCTCAACTCCCAACTTCAATGTTACTGCATTAGAGTACAAAGCTAATGCAGTATAAATTATTATACCTGATAGTATTGAAAATATTTTCCCAGTATCTTTAAATATGCCAACAATTAAGCCTCCAACTCCAAAAAAGGCTACACTATACATCATGTCATTTGAAGCAACTCCAAGCATTATACCCATAGAAACTCCAATCATAGTTCCATATGTTGCACCGCCTACATACGCAATCGTCAAAACTAATGTAAGTGCGCATATATTTCTTATAGAGTAATTACTAATATTTATATTACCTATTCCTGCAACTAATAAACATAAAAATATTCCAATACTTACTATTTCCTCCGAAGAAAAGAAGTAATTGGTATTAACCTCTTCCAAAGAATTTAACGCATACTTTATAACATAATATATGGGCAATACAATTAATGTCTGTATTAAACATAAAGTTATATTTACGCCAAGTTCATATTTATTAACTAGTAAACCATAACAAAAAAAACTACTTAGAATTATTACAAAACCTACTAATTCCTTTTTTCTATTTTTAGCTGGTGCTATAAACACATAGTAAATTGTAACTAAAGCTACAGCTACTAAATATACATAACCGTCTGTCAGTAAACTACTTATTGTTAGATATCCTATAGCGATTCCTATCGCCACAGTTAAACTATTTCTCCTATTCTCTTTTGTAACTACAGCTATCAAATACGCAATTCCTATTGGCGCTATACCAAGACTATCTGATTGATTTAATAATAAATTTACTCTACCGAGCAAGATTCCTGAAATTAGAATAATCCCTAACTTCACTATAGATGTTTTCATCCATAACTTTTTTCTTAAGTTTTCTACTCTAGTTATTCCTTCATACTTATCCAACCCTAATCCATACTGCACATTAGCTCGCCTCATTTCCAAATAATGTAATTTGATTATAGCATCATAACCTTACGATAAATGTCATAAGGTGTTTATCGTATAAAGTTTTCGTAGGACAACTTCATCTATATTTCTCTAATATCTAATGATTTAATAGATTATTTTCTTTATTACATTTTGATCTAATATCATACTTAGTCAAGGTAAATCAAGATATCTGGCTAATTATTAAACTTAGAACGTTATAATTAATTTGTCGTTAATCTCATTTTATTAGAAATTTATATATAAAATATTTTTCATAAAATTATAAATCGTGAATACACTTTTTAATTACTCCTTAAAATAATATTTTTTACGATTATTCTCGGATTTTCTTGGCTTAAGTGACCAAAATTCGTATTCGGTAATCAATCTTATGACAAGTTAACTTACAGTACTCAAAATATTAAGTACTAAAAAAAGCCTAACATAAGTGTAGTCATCTACATTCATATTAAACTTCTATCTATAACTAATTTAAACACCATGTTAGAAAAGTAAACTTTAAATATCTCATTCTTAGCATTATAAATAGATGCTAAAGTTTTCTTCTCACTGGCTAGGAATTTATTCATAATATTATGCCTTTATCTTATACTTCATATAATAAATATTTTCCAAACAAAAAAAGACCTGAGCTACTGCTTAAGTCTTATGGTTGCGGAGGCAGGACTTGAACCTACGACCTTCGGGTTATGAGCCCGACGAGCTACCAACTGCTCCACCCCGCGATATTATTTTTTTCATATATGGTGCCGAAGACCGGAATCGAACCGGTACGGTGTTTAACTACCGCAGGATTTTAAGTCCTGTGCGTCTGCCAGTTCCGCCACTTCGGCATATTCATTGTATCCTACAAGTTCACGACATATAAGTTAAAGCTTTGATAACAAAGCTTACTAAACTTTATGGTTGCGGAGGCAGGACTTGAACCTACGACCTTCGGGTTATGAGCCCGACGAGCTACCAACTGCTCCACCCCGCGATATTATTTTTTTCATATATATGGTGCCGAAGACCGGAATCGAACCGGTACGGTGTTTAACTACCGCAGGATTTTAAGTCCTGTGCGTCTGCCAGTTCCGCCACTTCGGCACATATTGGTAGCGGAAATAGGACTTGAACCTACGACACCTCGGGTATGAACCGAGTGCTCTAGCCAGCTGAGCTATTCCGCCATATTTATGGTTGCGGGGGCAGGACTTGAACCTACGACCTTCGGGTTATGAGCCCGACGAGCTACCAACTGCTCCACCCCGCGATATTATTTTTTTCATATATATGGTGCCGAAGACCGGAATCGAACCGGTACGGTGTTTAACCACCGCAGGATTTTAAGTCCTGTGCGTCTGCCAGTTCCGCCACTTCGGCACATATTGGTAGCGGAAATAGGACTTGAACCTACGACACCTCGGGTATGAACCGAGTGCTCTAGCCAGCTGAGCTATTCCGCCATATCAATGGTTGCGGGGGCAGGACTTGAACCTACGACCTTCGGGTTATGAGCCCGACGAGCTACCAACTGCTCCACCCCGCGATATTATTTTTTTCATATACATGGTGCCGAAGACCGGAATCGAACCGGTACGGTGTTTAACCACCGCAGGATTTTAAGTCCTGTGCGTCTGCCAGTTCCGCCACTTCGGCATATCTTATAAACTAAGTGCCAACGACAAAGCTAATTATAATACATATTCTTTTTAGTGTCAACAATATTTTTTTATTAATCTTATATATTTAAAATTTTAATTGCAATAATCAGTAAATCACAAGTTTTAAGCACTATAAATATCCATTTATAATCTTAATAATGCAGAATAAACTGTAAACAAATATAAAAATTTCTCTACAAATCTATTCTACATTTGAAATTTATCAAGCAAATTTTATATTTATTTTCCTAATAAAGATTTTAAAAATTTTTAGTAGCCTTTTTTTCCACCTTTACTTTTAAATTCTTGATGTTTCTTTACATCTTGCATTCTTTCTTCACTATCTTTTAGAAACTTAGACATAATATCTTCGAAATTTCCTGAATTAGTAGTTTTCTTCTTATCAGGTGCCTTCCAATCAATCTCTGCTGGTTTAACCGATTTTCTTTGAACATTTGCTTGCTTTATTGAAAGACTGATTTTACCATTATCATCAATTGAGATAACTTTCACTTTCACTTTATCTTGCTCACTAAGATGTTCTCTAATATCTTTTACGTAAGAATCTGCCACTTCTGAAATATGAACTAATCCAGTTTTGCCTTCAACTTCAATAAAAGCTCCAAAGTTTGTGATGTTTATCACTGTGCCCTCTACTATGTTTCCTGCCATTAAGGTCATGTTTAAAAGACTCCTCCTTAAATTTAAAAATATATAAATTTATAAGAACAAATCTGCTGTGCAGATGCTCTTTAATTTAGAATACAAATTTAATTATTTAGCTACTATAATATTACCAGAGTTTTATAAGTTTTTCTATAAATTGAAATTTAATTTTGATTTGTTATCTCACCATTAACAACTTTTTCACCAGGCTTAATCATCCCAAGTCTTTCCCTTGCTAATTTTTCAAGATAATCCGATGAGCTTGAATTAATTTTATCAACTTCATCTTGAAGTCTTTCGTTTTTTTGCTTAATTTCATTTAACTGAACTTGTTTACTGTCAATTTCCTTTTGAATTCTATTCATTGTCATACTTTGCCTAATGTAACTAAAGACAAAGAAAATAATAAATCCAGTAATTATTGTCCGCTTTAATATTAACTTCGTTTTCATCTATAAGAACCTCTATTTTGCAAATTCTCTTAAGTCTATTGTAAACACTATATTAGTATTATTCAAGTAATTTTTTATCATTTCCTTTTATCAGTAATTTTATATGCAATTATTTTTAATGGATATAATAAATTTTTCAATAAAATTCTAATCAACTTATAAGATAATTTTGCAATTAGCATCTCGCTGTTATAAAAATACTTACTAATAAATTTAAAGTATAATATAATGGCCATAATTATGAAAATATATACATAGGGAGTTAAAAATGCATAATTAGTATATAATAAAAAGGTAAAAACAATCAAAGCAATAAGTACACAAAATAGCATATCTTCTATTATTGTTAATATCTTTATAGAGTTTAATCCTCTTATTCCTCTATATATATCAAACAATATTCCCGTTATAACACCTCCAATTAAGCTGCATATAACAAGATTAATCTGCATATTCAATCCTAAAGGCATACTATATTCCTACTTAAACAATCTGCTTATTATGCTTTCATTGCTTTTCTTAGATATCTTTCCGTTATATACCATAGATGCAATGCTTCCAGCAATTATAACATCACCATTTTGCACATCCAACTTGTTCATTTTTAACTCTTCTCCCTTGATAGTTAAATTTCCTAGATTAGTTGTTAAATCTATTTTTTGCTCATCAAAACTTATAACCTCTATAACACCACTTAAAGTTAATTTTTTTCTATTCTCTAGAGATAAACTTGATTTATTATCTTCTACTTTATTTTCCACTCTTTTCTCCATTAAAAATTCCTCCATTTATTTTTCTTATACAATATATGTTTGTATTTTGCATTTTAGAATTTAGAACCTTTAATAAGTTAAGTATAGTGGAATTTATTTCTTAAAAGCTGTTAAGTGGAATTATTTATGATAATTTCACTTAACATAAATCTTTTTTGTTCAATCCCCATATATAGATAAAGAGTAGATAAACTATATAGTTTCTACTCTTTATCTTCTTCACCCTCAAGGATAATATACATTTCTTTTGCTTCTTCTTTTCTCACATGTTCTACTACACTAGCAATTTCCGCTTTTAATACTTTATTAGCAAACGTTATTTCAATTATATCCCCTTCTTTTATTTTTGTAGAAGGCTTTGCTACTTTCCCGTTTATTAATATACGGCCACTCTCACATATTTCTTTCGCTACAGTTCTTCTTTTTATAATACGCGATACCTTTAAATATTTATCTAGCCTCACAATTTCTCCTCCATTCAAAAGAACCCGAGAAAACTCGGGTTCATATTTACTCTGTCTAACTTGTATTTTATTACTTGTTAACTTTATCTTTGAATTCCTTACCTGCTTTAAATACTGGAACTGTTGTTGCAGGAATGTTTATAACTTCTTTAGTTCTAGGATTTCTTCCTTCTCTAGCTGCTCTTTCTCTAGTTTCAAAAGTTCCAAATCCAACTAATTGAACCTTTTCTCCTTTTTCTAGTGCTTCCTCAACACTTTCAATTAAAGCTTTTAATGCTAATTCTGCATCTTTTTTTGTTAATTTACTTTTTTCCGCCATACTAGTAATTAATTCTGCTTTATTCACAATAACATCCTCCTTAAAATCCAGTTACATATTTTCTAACTGTTTTCTTTATGTACTAAATTGCACTTCTTTATTATATAACCTCTTCAGCTACCCGTCTATAGAAAAACGCTTTCTTTTCCTATATATAACTAAATAATCCAATAAATCGTTACAAAGTAGTTCTTTATAAAATTATTATTCTTCATAAACTAGAAAATTCCTTTATTTAAATTACCTATTAACCTAAGTTTTTTGAAATTTCCCATAGTTCATTCATTTCATCTAAAGTCATACTTGTTAATTCAATATTCTTATCCTTAGCTGCTCTTTCAATATACTGAAATCTTTTTATAAACTTGTCTATAGTATAATTTAATGCTATTTCTTCGTCTACTTTCAGAAACCTTGCAATATTTACACATGAAAATATTAAATCTCCGACTTCTTCTTCTATTTTCTCCACATTTTCTGTATTATATACATCAATTACTTCTTTTAACTCTTCTTTTACCTTACTTACAGCAAAATCTATATTTTCAAAGTCAAATCCAACCTTACTTGCCTTTTCTTGAATCTTATGTGCTCTTAAAAGTGCAGGTAGTCCCTTTGTTATTCCTTTCAGTTCATCTACAACACTATTATATCCCTTTTCTTTCTTCTTTAACTCATCCCACTTTATTAATACATCTTCTGATGAATTCAATCCATCAGCATCTTTAAATACATGAGGATGCCTACTTATCATTTTATTACAAATTCCTTCTATCACATCTCCTATATCGAAATATCCGTCTTCTTTTCCAATAGATGCATGAAAAACAACTTGTAGAAGTACATCTCCTAATTCTTCGATTAACGAATTATCATCATCTTGATCTATTGCGTCTATTACCTCATAGCTTTCTTCTATTAAAGCCTTCTTAAGAGACTTATGGGTTTGTTCTCTATCCCACGGACATCCATCTTCACCTCTCAAAACTTCTATTATGTCTAAAAAGTCATTAAAGTCTTTTTTGTTTTTTAAATCCTTTGGTATATAAATAGATGTTAAATAATCTATGTCCTCCTGCATATCCAGTTCAAATAACGGTATCTTTCTTATGCTTTCCTGACCGTCTATTCCGGCTGCTCTTACATAATAAATCTCTGTTTCATCATTATAGCATTCTAGCAATCTTAATTTAACTTCTGATGCTATCAATTGATTGTATACCTGCGTAACAATTGTTCCTATTCTTTTGTCTAAAATTTGGTTACTTATGTCAAAAGAGTCTATAACCTTTAACCCCTCTATAGGATCAATCTTAAGGCTTTCAATCATTGCATCGATAAAACTTACTGCTGGTATAACTTTATATTCTATTCCATTTTTTTTACATAGTTCTATTAAGTTAAATACTGATTTTTCTGCAACCAATGGATGACCTGGAACTGCATAAATTAAATCAGTCATATTTTTATGCTTATTAATTATGTCTTTTGCGATATTTAAGTATACTTCATCAAAATTATCTATACTATCATAAATATTATCATAAGTATCAAATACGATATTTTTTTCCTTCAGGTAATCTACTGTTGGATGCTTTTCCGTTCTTAGAAATATATGTTTGCTTGCTTCGAGTTCATTTATTGTTCCTATTGTCAATGCATCCTTACTTCCTGGTCCTAATCCCACTATCTTAATCATTAGAATTTCTCTCCTTTTTACTTTCTTTTAAATCTATCTCTTATTTCTTCAACATTAAATACCTTGAATACAATTATCATTATAATATATACTATCATACCCAAAAATATAGATGTCAAGCAAGATATTCCATTACTAATTGTATTCTTATATAAAATATTATAACTTATTAATACAATTAACATCATAATACTGGATGCATAGCAAGGTTTTATTAATATTTCGTATAAGTTAAGTCTTACTCTTAGTGTAAATTTCATCATCATTATATTTAAAATACTTACTGTTAAATAAGCTCCAAAGCTCGCCAAAACAGCACCATATATGTTAAACATTTGCATAGGAACTAATACCCATGTTAATACAATTTTAATCAAACATCCAATCAGGAGGTTAATAACAGGTTTTATATAATGCCCTGTTCCTTGTAGTATTGCTGTTGTTGTTTGAGTAATTATTATAAAAGGAATTGTTAATGATAAATATTTTAATATCTCTATTCCTTCAAACCTACCTGGAAATATAAACTTCATTACTGGTTCAGCTAAAAAGAATAACCCAAAAGTGCACGGAATAGCAATTACTGATGCCATTTTCATAGATGCATCTATTTTGCCTTTTAGCTCTTTCTGCTTCTTAAGTATGAAATTCTCAGCTATGATAGGAATTAGAGATGTACAAATAGCCATAGAAAGAGTTAATGGAATATTTACGATTACAGACGCTTTACCTGTTAATTGCGCATATAATACAGTTGATTGTACATTTGTGAAGCCCGCATCTAATAGTTTTTGTGGTACTAAAATGGAATCTATTAAATTCATAATACTTGATACTGTAGTACCTAATGATATTGGTATTGCAATCTTTAATATAGTATTTAATATTTCTGGATTGCTTTTTATTTTTTTAATGGCATAACGTTTCTTTACTCTTTTATAATTCGAGTATAAATAAGCTCCTCCAAGAACAGCTCCCGCAGTTGCTCCAAATGCTGCACCACCTGCTGAGTACTCTATGCCTCTAGGTAGTAAAAATACAGCAAGTCCAACACCGAATATGACTCTACCAATCTGCTCTATTATCTGTGATATAGCTGACGGAGTCATATTTTGCAGCCCTTGAAAGAATCCTCTAAATATAGTTACAAATGATATTACAATTGGTGCAAATGATATTCCGATTAATGAATAATACGCTTTTGTATCCCACTTCAAAAATAATACTATTGGTTTTGCAAAAAAGAATAACGCTAAAGTTGTGCCTGTCCCTATTATTGTCATTAAAATAGCAGATTCTTTCATTACTTCAAAGCTTCCATATATATCATTTGTTGCATTCTTTTCTGATATCATCTTAGAAATTGCAACTGGAACTCCAGAAGCCATAGCTATAAAAAACATATACAGCGGGTATGACATTTGATAATATCCAATTCCCTCATCTCCAATTAACATTATTAGTGGCCATCTAAAAAATAGACCTAAAAATCTTGTTAATATTCCTGCAACTCCAAGAATTATGCTCCCTCTTATTAGGGATTGTTTTTTCATAAAACACCTCCAAACTTACATGTTACTAATTAATTATTATTGTAAGTTTGGAGGTATTATTCCTTTTATTTTCATAATGTGGTTATTTATAAGTATTATTGCTCCATTTGTTTGCCTAAGAATGCTGCAGCTGTCTCAACTAGCTTTGTTTCAACTTCGCCAAGCTCTCCATCTTCTTTTGAAAGAATAATTACAGCTCCTATTTCATCACCTTCAGCTATGATTGGTGATATAACTTGACTAGTGTACTCTGTTTCATCGTCATCATTATGTAATGGTATTACTGCGTTATCAGCTTTATTTAATAATACAGTTTTTCTTCCGTCCATTATCTTTTCTAGCTCACTGCTTACTTTTCTTTCTATGTAGTCTTTTTTTGGTGCTCCACTTACTGAAACAAATGCATCTTTATCAGCTATTAGTACTACATGACCTATAACTTGTTGCAAGCTTTCACAATATTCCTTTGAAAAGTTAGTAAGTTCTTCAATTGGTGAATATTTTTTTAAAATTACTCCACCATCTCTATCGGTAAAAATTTCTAAAGGATCTCCTTCTCTTATTCTTAAAGTTCTCCTTATTTCCTTTGGTATTACTACTCTTCCTAAATCATCAATTCTTCTAACAATTCCTGTTGCCTTCATTGGTTATATAACCTCCTTTGAACTCTATTAATTGGTTGCACTATTATTATTTGAATTTCTAGAAATTTTATACACTTATAGACAAATTTTATATTAATTATTTTTTTGTTAATATAAATGCTGTTATTTCAATGTAATACATATAGTAGAAACAAAAATAGGACTACTTTGAATAATCAGAGATATTTCAAAGTAGTCCTAACTTTCATTATTAAATAGCTAAATTATTAATAGATACCTAATTATATTTTAGTATTATAATTTATCTTCATAAGTTTTTACTTTTAGGTCTGTTTTCCATTCTGTAATCTTAGCACTTAAAGCATCTTGTTGCTTTTGTTGTAATAATGATGATTTTATTTGATCTTTAACTTGTTCAAAAGGAGTTACTTGTGAGTCTTTTAATCCAGTAGCCTTAATTATATGATATCCGAACTGACTCTTTACTGGCGCTGAAATTTCCCCTTCTTTCAAATTCTTAAACCCATCCATAAATTCAGTAACTAATTGTGTTGAGTTGTATGCTACAAATCCTAAACTACCACCATTATCTTTGGTTGCTGCATCTGTTGAGTTCTCCTTAGCTAATTTCGCAAAATCAGCTCCGGAATCTAATTTTGATTTTATAGCATTAGCTTTTGTTAATGATGCATCATAATCTATTGATCCATCACTAGCCTTTTCAGCTATTAAAATATGCGATGCATTAGCTCCAGCTCCTTGTGTATATTTTGAATCCTTATTTTCATTATAATATGTTTGAACATCGTCATCAGTAACTTCTATATCTTTCACTATATCTTGTTGAACAGCCTGCATTATAACATTATTTTTTACAACATCTTTTAGCTGATCTTCAGTCAATCCATTTTGCTCTAGAACACTTTCAAATTGTCCTTCTTCTGAATATTGGGATTTAATTTGAGCTATTTGATCATCAACTTGCTTATTTATATCATCATCAGATGGCTTAAGATTTAACTCAGTAGCCTTTTGTAATACTACTTTTTGAGTTACTAAGCTATCTAATTCCTGTTTTTTTGCTTGTTGCAACTGATCTTTAACTTGAGCATTACTTTCATAATTATCTCCATACTGCTGTTTTAGTTGTGCAGTATACTTTTCCATTTCTTTATCTAAATCACCTTTTGTTATTTTTTCATTTCCAACTGTTGCAAGAACTGTTTTCTGTATCGCTTCTGGTGTTTTCTCAATCATTTTGCAACCCATAGCTGATACCGCAATTGTCACCATAGCTAAAGCTGCAACAAATTTTTTTAATTTTTTCAAAGTTTTCCCCTCGCTTATTCTAGATTTAAACCCACTAAAAAATAACTTTCCACATAAATATATATAATTTAGACAAGCTAAAATCACTTTTCAAATTCTACTTAAACAAAACTTTCTATAATTATAAAACGAAATTTGAAAAGCTAAATTAATTTTTGTCGGACGATATTATTCTTTTAGGTTTTTTACTGTAAAAATTCATAACATTAGTATATCAATATTGCTTTTATAATTCAAATTTTTTACACTATTTTATTTCTTCTACTTTTCTTTTATATCATAGATTTGTTACAATATTATGTCATCGAAAACTTCCTTCAGAAACTCCAATTTATTTTCCTTCTTAATATATTTTAATTTAAATGCGAAATAAGGGTTTGAACCAAACTTTAATACTACGCTATTCTTATATTTTTCCATCAATATTTTAAATATATTTTTATATTCACTTTCACCTTGTGCAAACTTGAACAATAATTCTTTTGGAGTTTCTTTTATCTCTTCAATGAATATAGATTTAGCTCTACTCTTTATATAAGCAATATCCATTAAATTATACACAGGTTCTGGTATCTTAGAGTATCTATCTTCTAGTTCTTCTTTGATATCACTATAATCGTCTAATCCCTCAATTGCAGCAATTTTCTTATAAACTTCAATTTTTTGAATTTCATCTTCTATATAATTTTCTGATATAAAGGCATCTACTTTTATATCTAAGGTTGTTTCTATAGGTTCTTTTTGAATTTCACCTTTAAGAAGTTTAACAGTATCTTCAAGCATTCTGCAATACAGATCATATCCTATAGAGGCCATATGTCCATGTTGAGAAGATCCCATCATATTACCTGCACCTCTAATTTCCAAATCTCTCATAGCTATTTTAAAACCAGAGCCCAATTCAGTGAAATCCTTTAATGCTTTAAGCCTTTTTTCAGCAACTTCTGTTAATACTTTATCCTTAGTATATAGCAAATACGCATATGCAATTCTATTTGATCTTCCAACTCTACCTCTAAGCTGATATAACTGAGAAAGTCCCATCTTATCTGCATCATATATTATTATAGTATTTACATTTTGAATATCCATTCCAGTTTCTATTATAGTAGTGCAAACTAATACGTTATACTCTTCTGACATAAAGTCAAACATTTCCTTCTCAAGTTGTCTTTCTGCCATTTGACCATGAGCAATTCCGACTTTACTCTCTGGAACTAACGATTGAACATACTTAGCCATCCTTTCGATATCTTCCACTCTATTGTATACGAAGTAAACTTGGCCGCCTCTACCTATTTCCCTAAGAATTGCGTCTCTTATAAGCTGATCATTTTGTTCAACAACATATGTTTGGACAGGGTATCTTTCTTCTGGTGGTGTTTCTATGACTGAAATATCTCTAACTCCACTTAGCGACATATGCAGGGTTCTAGGAATTGGAGTTGCACTTAGAGTTAAAACATCAACATTTTTCTTAATTCCCTTAATCTTTTCTTTTTGCTTAACTCCAAATCTTTGCTCTTCGTCTACTATTAATAAGCCTAAATCTTTAAATTGAATGTCTTTAGATACCAATCTATGAGTACCTATTAAAATATCTAAATTACCTTCCTTCACCTTTTGAAGTATTTCTTTTTGCTGTTTCGCTGTCCTAAACCTGCTAACCATGTCTATCTTTATCGGAAAATCTGAAAATCTATTTTTTATATTTTTATAATGTTGCTCTGCTAAAATGGTAGTTGGAACTAAAAGAGCAACTTGCTTTCCATCCATTACTGCTTTAAATGCAGCCCTTATAGCAACTTCTGTTTTACCGTATCCAACATCTCCACATAAAAGTCTATCCATAGGTTTATCAGATTCCATATCTATCTTTATTTCTTCTAGTGATGTTAATTGGTCTGGAGTTTCTTCAAACGGAAACTCATCTTCAAATTGTTTTTGCCATTCAGTGTCCTTGGAAAACTTATGTCCTTTTACAGTACTTCTCATTGCGTAAAGCTTAACTAGATCTTCAGCTATTTCATTTATTGATTTTCTTGCCTTTGCTTTTGCTTTTTGCCATTCAGCGCTTCCAAGTTTATTAACTTTAGGTGACTTTCCTTCACTTCCAATATACTTTTGAATTAAATCTAATTGATCTACTGGAACATATAATTTATCACCTTTATCATAAACAATATCTAAATAATCTCTTTTATGCCCTCCAACATCTATTTGTTTAATTCCTTTGTATACTCCGATACCATGATTTGCATGTACTACGTAATCTCCCGGCTTTAATTCCGCAAAGCTCTTGATTTTAGAAATTCCCTTTTTCTTTGCTTTACTACTTTTTAATTTTCTCTTTGCCGCACCAAATACTTCTTTATCTGATATTATACATACTTTATATTGTGGATATTCAAATCCTCTCAACTGATTACCAAAAGTTATTACAACTTCACCATGCTCAATTTTATCAACAGTATCCTTGTAGACACTTTCTATCCCTCTGTCTCTTAATGTTCCAACTAAACGTTCCCCTCTAGCTCGAGTTCCTGATAAAATTAGTGTCTTATATCCTAAATTCTTTTTACCTAATATTTCATCAATTAATAAATCTAGCTGACCTTGATAGTTATTTAATGTTGTCTGAGCTACATTTATTATTGATAGTGGCTTTAGCCAGCCAGAAACTTTTGTCAATGCTTCGATAAAAGCAATCTTTTCATCTTCAAATGATTCTAATACTTCTTCTTTATTTATTAATAAATTTCCTTGCCCGGGAAATATATCTCCTCTTTGAGAAAAAGCTGTGAAATTTTCTTCAAACTCTAAATAAGTTGATTCTAATTTTCCATTACATCTTTGAACATTATCTACTATAAATAAATAATTCTTAAAATAATCAAAAAGACTTTCTGTTTCTTTGGTAAAGTACGGAAGATAACTATCTATTGTTTCAAAAGACGAAGTCTCTTCTAGTAGTTCTAAGTTTTTATTTAATATTTTTCTTAGTTTTTCTACTCTTTCACTATCTTTATCACTTTCAGCAATTTTATTAAACTCTTCCTTAAGTTTATTTCTTCCAACCTCTAACATCTCTTCTGAAACTATTACTTCTTTTGCAGGGAAAATATCTATCTTTTTAACTTTCTCAATACTTCGTTGAGATTCTGTATTAAAAGTTCTTATTGATTCTATTTCATCGCCAAAAAGTTCAACTCTATATGGATAAGTTGAACCTGTTGGAAATACGTCTAATATGCCTCCTCTAAGTGAAAATTGTCCTTTGCCCTCAACCATTTCCACTCTTTCATAACCTGATTGAATTAATTTCTTTGATATATCGGCAAGATTAACTTCATCGCCTTCTTTAAATTTCATGCTGTATTCCAAAAATAAATTATGAGGAGTATATTTTGCAGCAAAAGCTTCTATTGATGTCACTATTATTTTTTTCTTATTATTTAATATTTCATTTATTACTTTTAATCTTGCCCATCTCAAATCTCCAGAGATAGCATCAATATTATAGAAAACCATTTCCTTTACTGGAAAATAATATACCTCACTAGTATAAAATATCAAATCTTCATAAAGATTTTTTGCCTCCATATCGCTTTGAGTTACAACCACAATTGATCTGTTAGTATTTTCAAATATTCCACTTATAATGTATCCTCGACCTGATTCAGATGCACCATATATACCAATAGGGTATCTTTTACTTTCAATCCCTTGTATTATGTCTTGAAATTCTAAACTACTTTCCAAGGGCTCCAATAACCCTTTTAATCTCATCCCATGCACCTTCCTTAAACTGTTGTACTCGCCTTGAATCCATTGAACTGATTCATAGCTGTCTTAACATCATTTTTAATTATTTCCGCCGCCGCCTTTGTGGACGCTTCTATACTTTCACTTAGAATAGCAGTTTCTTCTTTTGTAAATTTACCTAATACATGCTTTACTAAATCTCCATTAGGTTGTCCTACCCCTACTTTTATCCTTGAGAAAATTTCACTATTTAAATGTGCTATAATGCTCTTTATTCCATTATGCCCTCCAGCACTTCCTTTTTCTCTTATTCTTAATTTTCCAACTTCTAGACTTATATCATCATATATAACTAGTATCTCATCGTTGTTAAGATTATAAAAATCAACTACTTCTCTTACACTTTCACCACTTAAGTTCATGTAAGTAGTTGGCTTTAAAAGCATAACCTTTTTTCCATTTATAAAACCTTCTCCATACATACCTTTAAATTTTTGCCTGTTTATTTCAATATTATACTCTTTTGCAATATTATCAATAACTTTAAAACCAATATTATGTCTTGTATTCTCATACTCATTCCCTGGGTTTCCAAGACCTACTATTAAAAACATACTTGTGTCCTCCTTAGCGCTCTTATCTAATCTTATTATTTTTATATTTTGTAAGAGAAAATGTAAATGTGACTCCTATATTAGGATGATTCTTGACCCATACTTCCTCACCTTGTTGCATAATTATCATTCTTACTATTGGCAATCCGAGTCCAGTACTAACTTTGTTTGTTCTAGATTTATCTGATTTATAAAATCTATTCCATATATGCCTTATTTCTTCATCTGCAATTTTAGGTCCATTATTATATATCTCAACAAATACTTTAGAACCCTTGGAATATGTACTAATTCTTATAATTCCATTATTTCCGCAGTATTTTATTGCATTATCTAATAAATTAGTTATGACTTGCATTGTCTTATCTTCATCAGCTTTTACATAACAATTCTGGTCTTTCAAATCTATTTTTAACATTATTTGCTTTTCTCTTATCTTTTGTTCATTATTTATAACACATAATCTAATTAACTCATTTATATCGATCTTTCTCATATTGAATTTTAATTTACCTGATTCAATGGCTGATAAATCTAGTAAATCATTAATTAATCTTGTAAGTCTTTTTATCTCACTGTATACTATGTCTAAATAATATCCTTCTTTATCCCTTGGAATCACTCCATCTATTATTCCAGCAATAAATCCCTTTATAGAAGTTATTGGTGATCTCAACTCATGAGAAACATTTGATATAAAATCTCTTCTATTATTCTCAACCTTTTCTAAAGACTCCGCCATTATATTAAATGAGCTTGCCAACTCACCAATCTCATCACACGATTCTATATGAACTCTTTTATTAACTTCTCCATTAGCAAACCTTTTGGCTGCCTTGTTTATTTCAGCTAAAGGATTAATCAATATTTTCTTTGAAACTAATGATAAAACTACAGATGCAAATACCATTGCTCCTAATGCCGATATCCATACAATAAGATATATTCTATGCAACTGTTTACCTATTGTTGATAAAGGAGCTGTCATGACAATATATCCTTGAAACTCATCATCTTCTAATATCGGATATATATAGGTGTAACGATCTCCAATATACTCTACTGGCTTTCCATCCAATAAAGAATATTTACTATTATCTAGATTCTCTGGTTTATTGTCTATCTCCTTAGTACTTGAAGTTTTGGAGTATATATATATATTATCAAACTTATCAGAAACAGTAATATCAGCATTTGCTCCAACACTTGACATATCCACTATAGCCTGTAATTTATCATATTCCAATGAATTTTTGTTAGAATTGTATGTTTTTATAGATTCGGATATATACTCTCCATCTTTCTGAAACTGCACCTTCTTTTCAGTAAAATATGTTATTCTAAACCATATAGATAATAACCAAGCTAATGAAACTAAAACAATAGTCAAAATAACTATAAATGTTATTATAAGTTTTTGAAGTAAGCTTCCACTCTTTTTCATTTAATTTACCTCAAATTTATAACCAACACCCCATACTGTTTGGATTTCCCACTGTTCTCCACTACTTAATTTTTCTCTTAATCTTTTTATATGAACATCTACAGTTCTAGAATCTCCTGGATAATCATATCCCCATACTTCACAAAGTAATTGCTCTCTCGTAAAAACTTTATTTTTATTATTAGCCAAATAATATAATAGTTCAAATTCCTTTGGTGGCATTTTTATTTCTTCTTCATTATATATAACTTTATACGAAGTTGAATCTATTGATAAATCACTTAATTTTATTACTTCATTTTTAATATTCTCTGAAGAATATCTCCTTAATACAGCTTTTACTCTGGCTAACAACTCTTTAGGTTCAAAAGGTTTTACTATATAATCATCTGCACCAATTTCCAGTGCTAAAACCTTGTCAAAGGTGTCCCCCTTTGCTGTAATCATTATAACTGGAGTTTCCTTCTGTTTTCGTATCCATTTTAGAATATCAATTCCATCTATATACGGTATCATAACATCAAGCAAGACAATATCTGGATTATATTCTAAATAAAATTCTTGAGCCTCTTTACCATTCAAGGCTATCTTTGTATTATATCCAGAGCTTTTTAAATACATGTCTATAACTTCACTAATGTTTTCATCGTCATCCACAATCAGAACCTTGGTTGTAACTCCATCCATTCTTCTTTCCTCCTTAATTTATTACTATTGCATAAGCATTCATATCCTAATATAACATAAATATACTATTTATTATAGAAAACAAAATTATCCTTTAATTATAATAAATATTCTAAAAATATATAAGTATAATAATTATTTAATAGATCCTATTTTAATTAAATCATAAAACTTTTCTCGTTTACAATCTTAATATTGACTTAATAAAATAAATTTATTTAACTATAAAAAATAGAATATATATTTACCCTAATTACTTAGAGTAAATATACATTCCTTTCAATATCTTATTTATTTAAAAACTCTTTAAATTATTATTTATTGTTGACATTCAAATAACTTACTTATTGGTTGATCATCATAAATTCTCTTTATTGCTTCTGCAAATAAAGGAGCTACTGATATAGATCTAATTTTGCTATTATCGTTACCTTCTTTTAACGGAATTGTATTTAATAGTACTAATTCTTCAATTGCTGAAGTATTTATCCTGTCCATTGCAGGGCCAGACAATACTCCATGTGTACAGCAAGCATATACATTCTTAGCCCCTAAATCCTTAAGTGCATTCGCTGCATTTGCAATAGTTCCTGCTGTATCTATCATATCATCAATTAATATACATCTTTTTCCTTCAATATCACCAATAATATTCATTATTTCTGAAACATTTGCCTTTGGCCTTCTCTTATCTATGATTGCTATTGGAGCATGTAAATTATCCGCAAATTTTCTTGCCCTCGTTACACTTCCTAAATCTGGTGAAACTACAACAACATCATCTTGATCTACTAATCCTTTTGATATATAATGCTCAGCAAGTATTGGTGCTCCAAGTAAATGATCTACTGGAATATTAAAGTATCCTTGAATCTGAGATGCATGTAAATCCATAGTTAAGACCCTGTTTGCTCCCGCTGCAGTCAATAAATCTGCAACCAGTTTTGCAGTTATAGGATCTCTTGATTTAACTTTCCTATCCTGCCTAGCATATCCATAATATGGAATAACCGCTGTAATTCTACCCGCTGATGCCCTTTTAAATGCATCAATCATAATTAGCAATTCCATTAGATTGTTATTAACAGGTGAAGATGTAGATTGAACTATGAACACATCATTCCCTCTAACAGTTTCATTAATATCAACAGATATTTCACCATCACTAAAAGTTGAAACCTTAGAGTTTCCTACTGGAACTCCTAAAATCTCTGCTATATCTTGAGCTAACTGTGAGTGCGAATTTCCAGTAAATACTTTTATATTTCTTCCATGAGTTATCATAATTGAGAAGACCTCCTTAAAATTTTGGCTGATTTATTATTAAAAAATTATTTTTTTAATCCCTTTTTATCTACCCATCCACTGATATTTCTTTGCTTAGCTCTTGCAACTGCAAGATCACCTTCTTTTACTTCAGATGTAATGGTCGATCCTGCCGCAATATAAGTATTATCGTGAATTGTGACAGGTGATACCAAATTGGTATTACAGCCTATAAAGCTATGATCTCCTATAATAGTCTTATGTTTATTCTTACCATCATAATTTACAACTACTGTACCACATCCGAAATTACATTCCGATCCCACTTCTGCATCTCCTATATAAGTTAAGTGAGAGACTTTAGTTCCATCTCCAATAGTAGATTTCTTTATTTCTACAAAATCTCCTATTCTTGCATGCTTACCAATTGTAGTTTCTGGTCTTATATACGCAAACGGACCAACAGTAGTATTATCACCAATATTACTATTTAATATAACTGAAGCTTGAACATCTACCTCATTACCAATATTACTATCAACAATTCTTGAATTTTGATAAATTAAGCAGTTATTACCTATCTTTGTATTTCCCTCTAAAATATTATTAGGATATATTATTGTATCTTTGCCTATTTCAACATCAATCCCTATATATGTTGTTCTAGGATCAATTAGAGTAACTCCATTTTCCATATGCATAAGATTTATTCTATTCTTAAGTATTTCTTCTGCTTCTGCTAACTGAACTCTTGAATTTACTCCTATAGTTTCTTCATATTCAGTTACGACTGCACCTATTTTTTTACCTTGAGATTTTAATATTCCTATAGCATCTGTAAGATAATATTCACCTTGTCCATTATTATTTGTTATCTTACTTAACGCATCTACAAGTAGCTCAATATCAAAACAATATATTCCTGAATTCATCTCGTTTATCTTAAGCTCTTCTTCAGTGCAATCTTTATGCTCTACAATTTTTGATACGCCGTCATTCGTTCTTACTATTCTTCCATAACCTGTAGGATCATTAACTATTGCTGTTAATATAGTTGCTGAATTTTTTGCTTCTATATGTTCATTAAATAGCCTTTCAATTGTTGATTGCTTTATTAAAGGAGTATCACCAGTAAAAATTGCGACTACTCCTTTCTTATCCTTTAAGAACTCTTCAGCACACTTAACAGCATGACCAGTTCCTAATTGTTCAGCTTGCATTGAATAACTAACATTTCTATCTAATGTTCTCTCTTTAACAAGCTCAGCACCTTTCCCTATAATTACATCTATATCATCAATTCCTGATTTTCTTATCGAATCTATAACATGTTTTAGCATTTCTTTACCACATACTTTATGCAATACTTTAGGTAAATCAGATTTTATTCTTTTACCTTGACCCGCTGCTAAAACCAGTGCACATTTATACATTATATACCACACCTCATTTATAAATTTATATTAACACGATTATTTACTTACAATAATCGGTTAAATATTCATATCAATTTAATTATATTGGAAAGCTACTCTTATTTCAACCCATTAGTACATTTAATATTTGGCTATAGAAATACTTTATGACAAAACAAAAGGAAGTTATTAAAACTTCCTTTTGTTAAAATCCTAGCCTTCTACAACTTCTTCTGAGACTGCTTTTTCATAAGCTTCTAAAATTGCAGTTTGTATTTTTTCTCTTGCTTCTGTATTTATTGGGTGAGCTATATCCTTAAATTCTCCATCTGGTGTTTTTCTACTAGGCATAGCAATAAATAAACCCATTTGTCCTTCTATAACTTTGATATCATGAACTACAAATTCATTATCAAATGTGACAGAAACTATTCCTTTCATTTTACCTTCTGATGCAATTTTTCTAATCCTAACATCTGTTATTTGCATTTTACTCCACCCCTCCCAGTTGCCTTAAAAATATTTAATATTATATAATTTCTCCACAAATTTCTAAATTCCTTTTTTATATTTGATAAATCCTTATAAAATTTATTTTTTTGTGTAATCTTATACAAATACCAAATTTCTGGGATTGTCCTATTTGAATTTCAGAACAATTTCTATTCACGACAACTTGAAGTAACAATAAATATTTACCATAAAATCAATATTTTTCTTGTTGGGCCTATCTACAAATTTAATGTTCATTTATATGTATACTGAATTAAAAGTATTTGGAATTACGCGGCATCTTTAGAGTAAAATTTTCTGTTAATTTTAAGAAAATGTTTTTGAAGGTTGTATCCCTATAATTGCTGATTTATCAACAGCTTTTAACTCTACAATAGAAACATATTCGTCTACTAATTTTTTTTCAATTTGTTTATTATCGACTAATACTCCTATTCCTACTAGCTCGCTATCGAACTCTTTCAATAAGTCCTTAATACCTATTGCAGTTCCTCCACCCTTCATGAAATCATCAATGAATATACATTTACTTGATGGTTTCATGGACTTTTTTGATAGAGACATTTGTTGCAATCTTCCATTGCTTCCTGATACATAGTTTATAGTAACTGTAGGACCTTCCGTTACTTGACTATCTCTTCTAGCAATAACTAATTGTACGCCTAAATTTCTAGCAACCTCATAAGCTAAAGGAATACCTTTAGTTTCTACCGTTATTACATAATCAATCTCTTTTCCTTGAAAACACGATGAAAGCATGACTCCTGCTTTATTTATTATCTTAGGATCATACATTAGATCCGTCATATATATTATATTTCCCGGTATAACTCTTCCATCATCACTTAATTGCTGACATAATTCTAATGCAAAAGCTTTCTTCTCTTCTTCGCCACTTTGAGGAATGTATTTTATCCCACCTGCTACTCCTGCAATTGTTTCAACTTTACCCATTTCAAGTCTTTCTAGAATTTCTCTAACAACAACAATATCTTCACTTATAGTAGATTTAGCTGCATTTAGTAATTCTGAAAATTTATTTAATCCCAATATTTTATTTGGGTTTTCTAATAATATTTTTGTTATGGCAACTACCCTATTATTTCTTGTAAACTTCTCCATAAAATCACCCACACGAATTTTTTTTATATTAAATCGCTTTAATATTCATATTTTATGCTAATTTCAAGTTAATATCAATATTTTTAGTTATAAAGTTAATTTATATTTATAACTTGTTCACAAACTCGCTAAATATGCATAAAATATTGTGTATTTATTTTTTACTATGGTTGATTTTTTGAAAAATGTATATAATTATAGTTAAAGTATAAAACTAAAAATTCTATACTCAAATTTTGGAACTTATAATAACATTTAGTTTTATTAATTAAAAAGGAGTTGATCATTTGTCTTTCAATTTTATAAAAGATAAAGATAAAAAAATTCATTTCATTGGCATTGGTGGAATTAGTATGAGCGGACTTGCTGCTGTTTTATTAAATAGTGGTTATAGTGTATCTGGCTCTGACTTTAAGGATTCTGCAATCATTGATAAATTAAGATCTTCAGGTGCTGAAATTTACATAGGTCATAGAAGAGAGAATATTAATAATGTAGATTTAGTAGTCTATACCGCTGCAATCCCATCTGATAATCCTGAACTTTTAGAAGCCAAGGAAAAAAATATTGCATTAATGGACAGAGCTGAATTCTTAGGGCAAATTATGAAGGGGCATAAATACAGTGTTGCAATATCTGGAACTCATGGAAAGACTACATGTACATCCATGCTTTCTCATATAACACTTGCTGATAATTTAGATCCAACTATCTTAGTTGGTGGTGAATTAGATGCAATTGGAGGAAATTTCAGAATTGGTAATAGTGAATATTTCTTAACTGAAGCTTGTGAATATAAACGTTCATTTTTAAAATTCCCACCTTACGTTGGAATAATTCTAAATATTGATTCTGATCATCTTGATTACTATAAAGATATAGATGAAATTGCTGATACATTTTTACAATTCTCAAGACTTATCCCAGAAGATGGTTATCTTGTTGGATATGCTGACGATCAAAGGGTAAATGAAATTCTGTCTGAGACAAATTGCAATACTCTAAGTTATGGATTTAGTGACAATGCTAATTTAACTGCTAAAAATATTCATTTCAATACAAATGGTTGTGCCACTTTTGATGTGTATAAGGACTGTAAAAACTTATTCAATATTACTTTAAATGTGCCAGGTAAGCATAATATATTGAATGCCCTTGCTTCGATTTGTGTTTCTCTTATATTTAATATTTCTAATGACTGTATTATTGAAGGATTATCGAACTGCAAAGGAGCGCATAAAAGATTTGAATATAAGGGAAAATTAAATGGTGTAACTGTTATAGATGACTACGCTCATCACCCTACAGAGATTAAAGCCACATTAAGTACTGCTAAACAAATGAATCATAATAAGACTTATTGTATTTTTCAACCTCACACTTATACTAGAACAAAGGCCCTATTTGATGAATTTACAGAATGTTTCAATGATGCAGATGAACTTATACTAATGGACATCTATGCAGCTAGAGAGAGAAATACTGGACTTGTATCTTCTGACGAACTTGGTGATGCATTAAGAAATAAAGGATTGAAATGTATCAATGTTCACTCACATGATGAAGCACTTAATTACGTAAAATCAAAACTAGTTTCTGGTGACTTGCTATTAACAGTAGGTGCTGGTGATGTAGTTATTGTTGGGGAAAAATACCTAAAATCCTAAATACTTAATTTGCTAAATAACTTAGGAGGAATGCTCATGAAAATAGCAATAATTTCAGATATTCATGCTAATGTCTATGCTCTTATTAATCTTTTAGAAGATATTGATATTGAGAAAGTTGATACAATTATTTGCCTAGGAGATTTGGTTGGTTATGGTCCTCACCCTAACGAAGTAATTTCCATGATCAGGAGACGTCATATTCTTTGCATAAGAGGAAATTATGATAGTTCTGTAGTTGATAATGAATATTCATATATAAGAGAAACTCCTATTAATGCTTTTTCTCTTCCTTGGACAGTTAAAGAATTAAGAGAAGAAAACAGACTATTTCTTGCTAATTTACCTTCAACTTTAACCTTGAATATTGCTAATAAAAGTCTCTTATTTGTTCATGGAAGTCCAGATAAAATAGATGAATATCTCTTAAAGGACGGAGATAATACTTCAGAAGTTATGAACTCCATTTCTAACGACGTATTAATTTGTGCACATACGCATATACCTGGAATGAAGGATTTTAAAAATAAGGTATATATAAACTCTGGCAGTGTTGGAAAGCCTAAGATTGGTAGGCCAAATAGCACTTATTGTATTTTAAATATCAGTAAGGAAGATGGAATGAAAGTTCAGATAAAAGAAATTTCCTACGCATATAAAAGGATAGTTAAAGATATGACAATGTTAAACTTTCCAAAAGAATTGATTCAGAGTTTTGAAAACGGCTTAGAATAGACAAGCATGTTAAATAAATACTCTTAATATAAAAAAAGCTTTATTTTTTATAATTTTACTATAAAAAATAAAGCTTTTTTATGATAAATTACATATATTCGTAGTTTATATATTTATTTCACGTATTATTTATACTCAGACGCTCTAAGGCACTGGTTTATTATATGTTTAGGGACAGGTCCTAAGTTGCATTCACAAAAAAAGTATTGTAAAATCTATTTATTATCAAGGGTAATAGGTTACATAAATGATATTTTAAAATAGTGAAAAATTTTTTTCATTAATAATATGTTTTGATCACAAGATTAATTATAAAATGGAGGTCATGCAATATGGCAAAATCAATTTTAATTAGAAGTCTTTACAGAAATACTGATGATTTCTTATCAAAGGAAATAACAATATCAGGTTGGATAAAAACTTTAAGATCATCTAACGCTTTTGGATTTATAGAAGTTAATGATGGTTCTTTCTTTAAAAATATTCAAGTAGTTTTTGACGATAAGTTAAATAACTTCAAAGAAATATCTAAATTACCTATAAGTTCATCAATTTCAGTTATTGGTATCTTAGTTGCTACTCCTGAAGCAAAACAACCTTTTGAAATTCAGGCTAAGAATATTATTATCGAGGGTATGTCAAACTCTGATTATCCACTTCAAAAAAAGAGACACACTTTCGAATACTTAAGAACAATAGCTCATTTGAGGCCTAGAAGTAATGCATTTGCTGCAACTTTTAGAGTTCGCTCTGTTGCTGCTTATGCAATACATAAGTTCTTTCAAGATCAAAATTTCGTGTATACTCACACACCAATAATAACTGGTAGCGATTGTGAAGGTGCTGGAGAAATGTTTAGGGTAACAACACTTGATCCTAAAACTCCTGAATTAAGTAAAGATGGAAGTGTAGATTTCAGCAAGGATTTCTTTGGCAAAGAGACTAATCTTACTGTATCTGGTCAGTTAAATGCTGAATGCTTTGCTTTAGCGTTTAGAAATATCTATACATTTGGACCAACATTCAGAGCTGAAAATTCAAATACTACAAGACATGCTGCTGAATTTTGGATGATTGAACCTGAAATTGCCTTTGCAGATTTACAAGATGATATGGACCTTGCTGAAAATATGCTTAAATATGTTATTAAATATGTTATGGATGAATGTCCTGAGGAATTAGAGTTCTTTAATCAATTTATTGATAAAGGTTTATTAGAAAGATTAAATCACGTAGTTTCATCAGATTTTGCTAAAGTTACGTATACAGAAGCTGTTGAAATACTACAAAAGTGTGGAAAGAAATTTGATTACGATGTATCATGGGGCATTGATTTACAAACAGAACACGAAAGATATCTTACTGAAGAACACTTTAAAAAGCCACTATTTGTAACAGACTATCCTAAAGATATTAAAGCTTTCTATATGAGATTAAATGATGATGAAAAAACAGTAGCTGCTACTGATCTTTTGGTACCAGGAATCGGAGAAATTATAGGTGGTAGCCAAAGAGAAGAAAGACTAGATGTGCTAAAAGATAGAATGACTGAATTAAACCTATCTGAAGATGATTACTGGTGGTATTTAGAATTAAGAAAATATGGAGAAACTAAGCACGCTGGTTTTGGTTTAGGTTTCGAAAGATTAATTATGTATATAACAGGAATGACTAATATTAGAGACGTAGTTCCATTCCCTAGAACTCCTGGAACAAGCGAGTTCTAATTACTTAACTGTTAATTTTATATTATCAATAAAGAGGGGTATATCGATTAATTCGATAGCTCCTTTTTTGATATTATGTAATGATTAATTTAATATATATATTGCAATAGTAACTTTGCATTTAAAATTCTATCAAGTTAGTTAGCAAATTAAGATTTATGAACTAATCCAAAACATATTTATATTAAATTTTTCCACCTTGTATTCTGCTTGAATATCTTTATATGGCTATTATACTTCTATAGATTTATTTAAAATTTATTTCATCTGTAATCTATACTTGAGTATTCTTTTATATGTCTTTTATATGGCAATTAATCTAATATTCGCTTATAAAAACATTACATGTACTAACAATATTTAAAATTGTATATATTGTATTGATTATCTATACATAATACATATTATAATTCAGATATTAGTATAATTTTATTTATAAAATTAATTAAGGAGATAACCAAAAGCTGATTATCTCCTTAAATTTAGTTGATTTTTATTCTATTACTTATTGTCTTCTTCGAATTTTCTCATGAATTCTACTAAATCTTTAACACCTTCAATTGGCATAGCATTATATATACTTGCTCTCATCCCACCAACTGTTCTATGTCCTTTTAGATTTTCAAATCCTACTGCTTTAGCTTCTTTTACAAATTTAGCATCTAGTTCATCTGAACCTGTTACAAATGGTACATTCATTAAAGAACGATCTTTCTTTACAACAGTTCCTTTAAACATGCTACTTGAATCAAGAAAATCATATAAAATAGAAGCTTTTTCTTCATTAATTTTCTTCATAGCTTCTAGTCCACCCTTATTCTTAACCCATTTAAATACTTTTCCGCATATATATATTCCATATGCTGGTGGTGTATTATATAGTGATTTATTGTCTGCATGAACCTTATATCTTAACATTGTTGGAGTCCCTGGTAATACATCTTCTGTGATTAAATCTTCACGAATTATTACTACAACAACACCAGCTGGTCCTGCATTTTTTTGTACTCCTGCAAATATTAGTCCATATTTTGATACATCTACTGGCTCAGATAAGAAATCTGATGACATATCTGCTACTAATATCTTATCCCCAACGTTTGGTAATTCTTTATACGTAGTTCCATAGATTGTATTGTTATGACATATGTAAACATAGTCTGCATCCTCTGAAACTTTTAAATCCTTTAAATCTGGTATATATGAAAAAGTTTTATCCTCTGAAGACGCTAATATATTAACTTTTCCAAATATTTTTGCTTCTGACGCTGCTTTTTTTGCCCATTGCCCTGTAATAATATGATCCACAACTTTATTTTTCATTAGATTCATTGGAATCATTGCAAATTGTTGTGATGCCCCACCTTGAAGGAATAATACCTTATAGTTATCCGGAATATTCATTAATTCTCTTAATGTTTTTTCAGCATCGGTGATGATTTCTTCGAACGCTTTAGAACGATGACTCATCTCCATAACTGACATGCCTGTCCCCTTGTAGTCTAGCATTTCCCCCGCAGCTTCTCTTAGGACTGACTCCGGTAATACAGCTGGTCCTGCTGAAAAATTATAAACTCTTGACATTGAAAAAGCCCCCTTTGATATTTTTATTTGTAATCTATAATATTATAACACAATTTAAATATCAAGTAACAAAATTATCATTTATTAATATAAAAAGTTAATGGACTTATATATACTTAAATCTGCTAAAATACTTAATTTATTATCAATTATGAGTTTAGTATCTTATATCAAATCTGTTGTATAAAAATCTAATTATCAGACCTGTTTTCTAACTAGTAGTTAGTTCTATTTTTTAAATATGTTAAACAAAATAATATATTTTTTCATCATAATACTATAAATACGCCAATTTTACTGATATACTACTATTATGTTTAACATTTAACTAAGAATTATGTTGTAAATTGTACTATAACCAACATTTGAGGAGAAGATAATATGAGATTAATTCCAATTGAATGTGTAAAACCGAATACAGTTATTGGTAAGACATTATACGATTCTGATGGTAGAGTATTAGTAAGAGCTGGTATGGTCCTTAGTGAAAGAATTATTTTTAAGATAAAGGATTTAAATATTTTATCAATATATATAATTGATGAATTTAGTTCTGATGAAATTGAAGATATTATTAAACCTGAATTAAGACAAAAAGCAATTCTAACAATAAAAGAAGCTTTTTCAAATATAAATAGACTTACTGTTGCTGATAAGTTTTCAAAAAAGGAATCAGTATATTTCAATAATATTGAGTCTATGGCTGAAGATTTAATTGAAAATGTTCTAAATAATAAAAGTGTCTTACTTTCACTAATAGACATAAGAAGCATGGATAATTATATCTACTCTCATTCTGTGAATGTTGCCGTAATATCACTAGTCCTTGGAATTGCATTGAAGCTTCCAAAAAGACAACTTCAATATCTTTGTATTGGAGCATTGCTTCATGATGTTGGGAAAACATTTATTCCAAAGGAAATTCTTATGAAAGAGGAAGAACTAACGGATGAAGAAGTTACAATATTAGACCAGCATCCAATACTCGGATATAAATATTTATCAGACTCTTATAATCTGAGCGCTAATAGCAAAATAATAACACTACAGCATCATGAAAGACCTGACGGATTAGGTTATCCTAATAGGCTAGCTAATGATGAGATAAGTACCTTAAGTAAAATTGTAAGCATTGCTAACGCATATGACTCCTTATCAACCGGTAGACCTAATAAAAGAGCAATGTTTCCAAGTGATGTTCTTGAATATTTAATGTCTAATGCAGGCAAAAAATTTGACTATGAAATTGTTAATATATTCTGCAAAATTGTAATTCCTTTCTCAAAAGGAACTTTAGTTGATCTAAGTAATGGTGACATAGCTGTTGTGCAAGAAACTATACCTAACTTCCCACTAAGACCTATTGTAAAAATTCTTAAAAGTTCTAGACCAGGTAGGGTTAACACTGAAATTAATTTAATAAGCGAAACCTCTGTAGTTATATCAAATATAAGATATGAATTATAAAATAATGAATATTAAGATTACAATTGAATAATATTGTTAACTTATTTGGTTATACTAATCATTGGAGGCGATTTTATGAAGGATATACTATATCTTGTAATTCCTTGCTACAATGAAGAAGAAGTTTTACATGAAACTAGTAAAAGATTGCTCGTAAAAATTAAGACTATGATTTCAAATAACCTAATATCTAATAAAAGCAAAATACTTTTTGTTAATGATGGTTCAAAAGATAGAACTTGGAGCATAATTGAAGAGCTTCATTCTAAAAATAATATATTTTCAGGAATCAACCTTTCAAGGAACAGGGGCCACCAGAATGCCTTACTTGCTGGGCTCATGGTTGCTAAAAATTATTCAGATATGACTATATCATTAGATGCAGATTTACAAGATGATATAGATGTCATAGATGCATTTGTAGAAAAATATTATGATGGATGCGATATTGTTTATGGAGTAAGATCCACTAGAGAAACTGATACCTTTTTCAAGAGAACAACTGCATTAGGTTTTTATAAATTAATGCGTATTCTTGGCGTAGACATGGTCTATAATCATGCAGATTATAGGCTTATGAGCAAACGTGTTGTAGACGGGTTAAGTCAATATAAGGAAGTTAATTTATTTCTTCGCGGAATGATTCCATTAATAGGATATAAATACTCAGTTGTTGAATATGAACGTCATGAAAGATTTGCTGGTGAATCTAAATATCCTCTAAAAAAGATGATTGCCTTTGCCTTAGACGGAATTACATCCTTTAGCATAAAACCAATAAGATTAATAACCCTCCTTGGTTTTACTATATTTTTTGCTGGAGGCGCAGCCCTAATTTATACTCTTATAGTTAAAATTTCAGGCCGTACAGTTACTGGTTGGACTTCATTGACCCTTTCAATTTGGGTACTTGGCGGAGTTCAGCTCTTATCTCTTGGCGTAATAGGAGAATATATCGGAAAAATATATAATGAAGCTAAACACAGACCTAGATTTATCATTTCAGATAAATTAATCAATGTTGATAAAGAAAATAAGTAATACAAAGATGACAATACATGTCTTAATTAATCCATGTACTGTCATCTTTATATTACTATTTTTTTATAGACTTAGATATATTTCTATTAAGATCTGATACTGATATAATTCCTTTTTTCCTAAGCATTTGTACATTCTCGAGTATTTCACTAAACGATATAATATTTTCTTTAGTAACTTTTATTTTTAAAGATGCTTTCCTCTTTTTATATTTATACATACTAAAATTTCTATTAATTACTCTAGCAATCATAAATCTATCTCCTATAAAAAAATATCTTATGATAGATTTATCGTATTAAATATATTACTCTTTATTTCTTTTTAGTAAAAATTTGTATTTAAATTAAATGCTCAATGGGAATTACATTGAAAGTTTGTTACTTTTTCGATATGTATTTATTTCCCTCTATATAAAATCTCCATGGAAAATCTATTGCTTCTTCTGCATAATCTATTCCGATTCTTTTCGTTTCCATTATTTTAAACGTATCTTTTTCTCCTTCTTCTATATAAAAATCACCTTCCTCGTATAACCTTTTATAATTTTCCGATTTATCTATTGAAAATGCAATACACAGTTTTGATGGTCCATTTGTAATTGCCTTTTTCTTTGTTTCTGAAAGTTCATCATAATTTTGATTAAACCTTTTTTTTGCAAGATAATCAAATTCATTTAACGGCTCCAATGCTCTTATTAGAACTCCTTCTCCCTTGTCTTCTAATCCACTTATAACATTAAAACAATAGTATTTTCCATAAATGAAATAAACATAAGCAATCCCACCTTCTCTAAATAAAGGTTCAGTTCTTTCAGTCCTTCTTCCATTATAAGCATGCGATGCCTTATCTATTTCTCCTATGTACGCTTCTGTTTCAACAATTTTGGCTCTTAAGGCCACTCCGTCAACCTTTCTTATAATAACTTTTCCCAAAAGTTCCTTCGCTAAAATTAATGCACCTTGTTTATAAAATTCTTTATTTAAAATCAAGCTTCATTCACCTAACTTTCACTATAAGTAATATAACTTATATTGTGATATATGGGCCTATTTTATTACTCCAAAATTTATCCACATAGTTCAAATAATAATCCACAACTTTTTTAATTATACTCACACATTTGTGGATATTTTTAAAAACATCTTATATTAATGTTAAAGTTCTATAGTAACAATTTGTTCTTTTTTTATACTTTCTTTAACATCTATTATTCTTTGATTAGTTGAACCTCTAAACTTAAGTCCATCCGACATCTTACTTTCTTCAAATTTTCCATCTACAAGAACATCAATATTGTTTAATAAATCACTCCAGCCTAATCTCGAATCCTTATTTTCTAAAATATATTCATAAGTATATCCTGTATAGCTCCAAATATTTAAACCTTTTTTTCTAAACTCCTTTGCCATATATGCAAATTTATCTGCCTGTTCCCACGGATCTCCGCCACTAAATGTTACTCCCTTTATAATTTCATTATTTAATGTATCATTAATTAATTCATCTATATCTCTTTGCTCTCCTCCATAAAAATCATGAGTATCAGGATTAAAACAACTTTTACAGTTATGCTTACAGCCTTGTGAAAAAAATACTCTCCTTATACCAGGCCCGTTAACTAAACTCTCATATGCTATCCCTGCTAATCTTATAGTCTTTTCCATTAAACTTACACTTCTTTCTCATCAATCTATTTATATACATTCTATTAGATAATTAATTATAACGTAAGTATAATCACATTTACAAATCACCTGCATATTACACCTATCTTGAACTTGAATTATAGCCCTTAAGCATTTACATGCTTATTTGTATAAAAAAATGCAGAGTCTTAAAGACCCTGCATTTTCACTCTCTTTATCTTATAATTAACTATTTGCTTTAACATAATTAAGTCTTCCGCCTTCTTTAATAACAGCAATTTCTTTCTCTGTTAAATCAACTGTAGCATCAAACTCAGTTCCCTTAGTTAAGTTCTTAACTTTAACTATTCCTGATTCTAAAGCTGCTTGAATGTCTTCCAGCTTCAAGTCATCAGTTAACTCAATCTTGTCATAATCAGCTTCATTCTTAAATTCAATTGGAACTATTCCATTATTAATTAAGTTTGCTTTATGAATTCTTGCAAATGATTTAGCTATAACAGCCTTAACTCCTAAGTACAATGGTGCCAATGCTGCATGTTCTCTACTTGATCCTTGTCCATAATTTCCTCCAGCAATTATAAATCCACCATTAAACTCCTTAGCTCTCTTAGGGAATTCTGTATCAACTGTGTTGAAGCAATATTCTGCAAGATAAGGTATGTTCGATCTAAATGGCAATAACTTAGAATTCGAAGGCATAATATGGTCAGTTGTAATATTATCTTCAACCTTTATTAATACTTTACCAGCTAATTCTTCTGCTAATGGCTTACTTACTGGGAATGGCTTAATATTAGGTCCTCTAACAACTTCAACTTCAACATTAGTTGGTGCTGGTGCTAAAATCATTGAATCATCTATTAAGAATTCCTTTGGCATATCTATTGTTAAATCTACATCTACTTCTGTTGGATCAGTTAAAAATCCATTTATAGCCGAAACTGCAGCAGTTTCAGGACTTACTATATATATTTGTGCTGATAATGTTCCACTTCTACCAAAGAAGTTTCTATTTACAGTTCTAAGCGAAATTGCATCAGTTCCTGGTGATTGACCCATACCGATACATGGTCCGCAACCATTTTCAAGTATTCTTGCTCCTGAACTAATTATATCTGCTAGAGCTCCATTTCTAGCTATCATTTCCATAACTTGTCTTGATCCTGGTCCAATTACCAAACTAACGTCTGGATGTACTTTATTTCCCTTTAATATCTTGGCAACTTTCATTAAATCTTCATAAGAAGAGTTGGTACAGCTTCCTATAAATACTTGGTCAACTTTAATCTTACCAATTTCGCTAACCTTAGCTACATTGTCTGGGCTATGAGGCTTAGCTGTAAGTGGTGTCAATTCACTTAAATTAATTGTTACTACTTCGTCATATACAGCATCTGCATCTGGCTTAAATTCTATAAAGTCTTCTTCTCTTCCTTGTGCCTTAAAAAATTCTAAAGTTCTTTCGTCACTTGGGAACATCGAAGTTGTAGCTCCAAGTTCTGCTCCCATATTAGTTATAGTTGCTCTTTCAGGAACTGAAAGTGTTTTAACACCTTCACCAGCGTATTCAAATACTTTACCAACGCCGCCTTTAACTGTTAATTTTCTTAGAACTTCAAGAATAACATCTTTTGCAGCAACCATTCTATTTAGTCTTCCAGTTAGTTCAATCTTTACAACTTTTGGAGTGTTAATATTGTACGCTCCACCTCCCATAGCAAGAGCAACATCTAATCCACCTGCACCCATGGCAAGCATACCAACACCACCAGCTGTTGGTGTATGACTATCAGAACCTATTAATGTATCTCCTGGTGTTGAAAATCTTTCTAAGAAAATTTGATGACAGATTCCATTCCCTGGCTTTGAAAAATATACTCCATATTTAGATGCAACTGTTTGAATAAACTTATGATCGTCTGCATTTTCAAAACCTTGTTGTAACATATTATGATCTATAAATGCTACTGATTTCTTTGTCTTAACTCTATCTATTCCCATAGCTTCTAATTGAAGATATGCCATTGTTCCTGTCGAATCTTGAGTCAACGTTTGATCAATCTTTAATGCTATAGGCTCTCCTGCCTTTAATTCACCTTCAACAATGTGGCTTTTTAAAATCTTATAAACTAAATTATCTCCCACGTTTACGCCCCCCTATTATTGCTTATTTCTTTCTTCTAATCGTCTATGATACTCTTTATATAATTGAACTACTTCTTTATCAAATAAAGTTCTCTTTAATCTAACTGACGTAGCTCTTACAAGTTCAAGTATTCCTTTTGCCTCATCCTCTGTAAGTTCTCTATTATATTCTCTAAATTTATTTATTATTGAAGCTCTTCCTGAATGCTTTCCTATGACAATTTGTCTTTCAAGACCAACTATATCTGGATCAAATGCTTCATAATTCTTAGGATCTTTTATTGCTCCATCTGCATGTATTCCTGATTCATGTGCAAACATATTAGTTCCAACGATTGCTTTCCATATTGGAAGCTCTCTACCTGATGCTCTTGATACATATTGTGATACTTCTCTAAACATTTGCGTATTTATTCCATCACCATTATATCCGTAAACAAGCATTAATGCCATTATAACTTCTTCTAATGCTGCATTACCTGCTCTTTCTCCAAGACCATTTACAGTTACTCCAACATGCGATGCTCCACCCTTAATACCTGCTACCGCATTAGCCGTTGCCATTCCAAAATCATCATGAGTGTGCATTTCTATATCAAATCCTGTTTTATCATATATATATTTAATATCATCTCTAATCTTAAATGGCTCCATAATTCCTACAGTATCGCAATATCTAAATCTATCTGCACCTGCTTGTTTAGCTGCATTAATATATTCAACTAAAAAGTCTTTATCTGCTCTAGATGCATCTTCCCCATTAACAGATACATAAAGACCATTTTTCTTTGCAAATTCTACGGATTTAACCATGCTTTCTAATACCCATTCTCTAGATGTTTTAAGCTTATGCTGAATGTGTATATCTGATACTGATATTGATATGGCAACTGCATCAACTCCACAATCTATTGATTGTTCTATATCACTGACTACAGCCCTATTCCATGCCATGATACTCGGTTTTAAATTTCTTTTTACAATCTCTTTTATAGCCTTCTTTTCGTCCCCACCCATTGTAGGAATTCCTACTTCTAGTTGATCAACACCTAAGTCACTTAACATTTCTGCTATTACTATTTTTTCTTCATTAGCAAAAACTACCCCTGCTGTTTGCTCACCATCTCTAAGAGTAGTATCTACTATAATAACTTTTTTATTAGTTTTTAAATTACTAAGTGCCATTTTAGTCCCCCCATTTATATTATTTTCTTATTACTTAAAGCATATTTTTAATAAATTAACATTTTTACTGTATATTTATAATATCATATATTAATAAATCTATACAAGATTTATTTTATTTTTTTGCAACGAAACAGCTACTCTCCTTCATGTATTTTCAAATTTTAATTGTTTTTAATGAAAATCCTCTCAATTATTGCAAGTTTTTTTTTTGATGTTGCAATACATTGATAAATTAACAGTCCATTTTCTTTAGCAGATTTACCCAAAGCATTTAGTATTCATACCAAATAATTACATTATATTCTCTATTAATTTCATTAATATATTAAAGTTTACTTTTTATACCTCTATTTTTTAATAATTCTTATAGAAAATATGTTTTTTTGCTTCCTTAATATATAACTTCTGTATTATATAACTCATTCCTCATAAAATTATTTGTTTCATATTGCCTTATAAGCCAATATAACATCTGATGAATTAAATATAGAAAAAAAAGATGAGATTAATAAATCCATCTTCTTTTTCTATATTATAATTTATAAATTAAAAATCTATCATCATTATGCTTTTAGTAGTGATGCCCATGTCTCTCAGTATGTGATATTCTATCTTCTCTTTCATGATACTTTCCAGCACCGAATCTTTCATCTAAACTTAAATATCCTGTAACTCTTGATATTCCTTGAATATTCTGACTGCCACATTTAGGACACTTGTTTTCATTGTTTTGAAGATAAGTACCACATTCTCTACAATATCTTATATGAAAATTAATACCCATATAACTGATATTAGTATTTCTATATGCATAATTTATTATATCCATTATTGTTTCTGCATCTGGTGTGTCATCTACTTCAATATAACTTATATGTCCACCATTACAAAGTTTATGGTATGGTGCTTCAATATCAATCTTATCTTTAATAGATATTGGGTACGAAACAGGTATATGATAACTATTTGTGTAATATTCCTTATCAGTTACTCCTTTTATTAATCCAAATATCTTTTGATCTTGCTTTATAAATTTACCTGAAAGCCCTTCTGCTGGAGTCGCATAACAACTCCAATTTAGTTTATATTCCTCTGTAAGCCTATCGCAATATTGTCTTATATGTTCAACAATCTTTATTCCCAATTTTCTTGCTTCTTCATCTTCACCATGATGCTTCCCAACCAAAGCTAATAATGCTTCTGCAACACCTATGAATCCTATTCCCCAAGTTCCTTGCTTTAATATTGGTTCTATAGAATCATCAGGTTTTAAGCCTTCTGAACCCTTCATAAGTCCTTGACCTGCAACAAAAGGTAAATCCTTAACTTTTAGATTTTTCAAAATCTCATATCTATGCATTAAAGAATCTTTTGCTAATTCTAATCTTGCATCTAATATACTGAAAAACTTATTTATATCATTTTTAGCTTGCAACCCTATTCTTGGAAGATTAAGAGTTGTTGGTGCTATATTCCCTCTTCCCTTACAACCAGGCTCACCATTTACATTTTTCATAAGATAAGTTCTACATCCCATTGTAGCTGGAACATAACCTTTATCGTAATATTCCTTATTAAAATCTGCATCAATATTCATAAAAGTTGGATTCATTCTCTTTGCAGCTACTCTACATGCTAGTTTGTATAAATAAAAATATTCATCATTCTCTTCCCTATTAACACCTGACTTAACTCTAAAAATTATGTTAGGAAAAATTGGTTGTTCACCTTTACCTAATCCTTTTTCATATTCTAAAAGAAAAACTTCACATACTAATGCTGCATCTGAGCTTGTAGGTAAACCAATATTAATTGAACTAAATGGTACTTGAGATCCCGCTCTAGAATGCATTGTATTAAGATTATAAACTACACCTTGCATTGCTTGTTGTACCTTTTTTCTTACTTTCTTTTCTACCATAGCTTCTAACTTTTCTTCTGATACACCTAGTTCCAATAATTCTTCTCTAATTTCTTCTCTAGTTGGCTCTACAAATATACCCATGTCATTATCAAAATCCGGATGAGATTGACCACCAAACATATCATTTTGAGTTGATTGCAATAATATACATGATAATTCAGCAGCAGTTTCAATTCTCTTAGGAGCATTAATTGTTCCATATCCAGTATTAAATCCATTCTCTAATATCTCTTTTGTTGGTATATGCAAGCAGTTTACAGTTAAATTATAGCTATCTAAGTCATGATAATATAAATCACCATTCTCATGAGCCTTTGCCAAATTCTTTGGCATAGTAGCTAGTGTATTCCACTTATTTGATTCAGATGCTATTCTTAATAACTTAGAACTGAAATTATTTCCTACATTTGCATTATCTCTATCAGTTTCAACTCCAATTTGTCTTATAGCCTTCATTAAATCTGATTTTATATCTCTGACTTTAGTTCTTTCACGTCTGTATGCTGAATAAGCGACTGCTATATCTTTGTGTCCCTCATTTCTTAATGCTTTCTCTACAAAATTTTGTATTTGTTCTACAGTTATAGTCTTCTTATACTCTTCTTCTATATAAGTAATCACCTTATGTACAGTATCTAGAACTTGACTTTCTTTTAAATTTAAACCGATTTCACTAGCTGATCCTTTAATTGCTTGAGCTATCTTATCTGAATTAAATTCAACTTCTCTTCCATCGCGTTTCACAACATATAGCATTATTATTCCCTCCATGGCACAATATATAGTATTTTTACTACCGTACTATTATACTGTATTAGGTATTCATTAGCAACACTTCTAATTTTTTATTTTTAAACCACTAGATTTTAATTATCTCAATTTATATCCTATTATCTTTCGATTTATTCAATTTTTACGACTTTTTTATGTTTGACTTATTGTAGATAATCTTTATTGTTGTAATTTACTATGATTTATAGTATTTTTTCATAACAAACTATAAGAAAATTATTATTATATGTGTTCTAAAAAGTTAAATTGATTAAAATTTACTGTAAATTATCATCTTGTGCGAACCAAAAAGTTTTATTAAAAGCATAGTTTATTATCTAAAAATATAATATAAATTATTTCTTTAAGTAATATATAAGAAATGTATTTTTTACAAATAGTGTTATAATTAAACTAAGACTATATATTTCTAGGAGGAACTAAGATGGATAAAATAGCATTAATAACTGATAGTGCTTCTGATTTGAATACAAATTTCGTAATAGAAAATAATATTAAAATAGTCCCGTTTAAAATTATATTCTCTGATAAAGAGTATATTGATGGAATAGATATAACGCCAAAGGCCCTATATGAATATTTACCTAAGGAGATACCCAAAACTTCCTTACCTGGTGTTGATGATTTTACATTTGCTTTAGAGCAAGTAAAAAACGAAGGATATACACATGCAATTATTATAACAATATCAAGTGGCCTTTCTGGCGCTTATAACTCTGCAAGACTTGCATCTGAAAATGTCCCTGAAGTGAAAACTTTTGTATTTGATTCTATGACTTTAACCATGTCAGAAGGAGCTATGGTCATTGAAACTCTAAACCTAATAAAGCAAGAAAAATCCTTTGATGAAATAGTGATAACTTTACCTTCATTTAGAGATAAGATTGATGTGTTTTTTACAATAGATACATTAGAATACTTAATAAAGGGAGGACGAGTTGGTAAAGTTGCCGGAACTATAGCGGGCGTGCTCAATCTAAAGCCTATTATTACTGTTGGCGATGACGGCATATACCATACGGTTTGTAAGATAAGAGGCATAAAACAGTGTATATCTAAATTAACAAATATATTAACAAATTATCTAGAAAATCATAAATGTAAAGTTTGGGTTTTAGACGGGAATGCACCTGAAAAATCTAAAATGCTTTATGATTCTATAAAAGATATTCCTAATCTAATTGAATGTACTTTAGGAGGATCAATAGGCCCTGCTCTTGGCGTTCATACCGGACCTGGCCTTGTTGGATTTATAGTTGAAAGATTAGATTAAGCGAAAAATATATATGTTAACTATTCATTCATAATTAAAGAGCTAGATATTAAAATTCATATTTTTTTATTTAGCTCTTTGTTATTATTATTTACAAGTATACTTACTTTTCTACTTGTAAATAATAATAACAAAGAAATCTTTACTGAAAGGACTGTTTTGTTATTATGAAAGGTTTTATATTAGATTCAACATACAAAGATGCTACTATTGTTAATAGAAATGATGATATATTCACCATTTCATCAAATAAATTGCCAAATAGCACAATCCCACATCACTCTATAAATTTGATTGCGTCTAGCTCAAATTCACATTCCAATTTAAGTAATAATAACAAATTTAACACATACAATGTAATTGACTATCTATAATAATAGGTATAAAATAGTATAAGTGTAATATATTTATAATGTGCTAGGGGAGCCGAGAGGCTGAGATTTGATATTCATAAACCCTTAAAACCTGATCTAGTTAATTCTAGCGTAGGGAATGCAACCTCTTAAAAACTTTAAACTATTTATTTGGTTGATAATCTCCGAGCACAATTAAGGAGGTTTTTTTATGTCAATTTTTAATGATTGGATCGAACAATTTTCTAAACTTTTCCAGAATTTCTCCCAAAACGTTCAAGATATTCTTGCAAGTCCAATGTCAATTATAACTTTATTAGGATGTATTTTACTACTTATAGCATTAGCTAAGGCAAAAAAGATAAAATTCACGCCAGAACTAATTGCTAGAATTGGTATAGCATTAGCGTTAGCCACCATATTAAAAATGCTAAGATTATATCATTTTCCTCAAGGTGGTAGCATAACTTTAGGCAGCATGATACCAGTATTGCTTATAGCATTCATATACGGTCCTGAAGTTGGATGTTTAACAGGATTTCTTTATGGTGTAATAACCCTAATACTGGATCCATATATACTACATCCGGTTCAAGTTTTATTTGATTATCCATTGCCCTTTACAGCATTAGGTCTTGCCGGATTCTTCAAACAAAGAAGATTAGTTGGAGTGAGTATTGCAATACTGGTCAGATTTTTATGTCATCTTATTTCTGGTATAGTTTTCTTCGGGTCATTTGCCCCAGAAGGGATGTCTCCAGTAGTTTATTCTTTACTTGTTAATGGTCCGATGATTGGAATAGAAGGAATCATATGCTTAGTAATTTTATCCGTTCTTCCTATAGAAAGAATTTTTCATGCATCATCAGTAAATACTATTTCAAACTAACTATCATATAAAACAATTTATATATACAATTAAGTTTCCAAGCTATGCGAAGTAACTAAACATTTCACTTATCAGCATTTTAAGCTTATTAATACAAAATATATAGAATAAAAATAGGATTAATTTTGTTTTATAAAACAAAATTAATCCTATTTTTGATCAAATAATAAATAACTATGATTTATAAATTATTTATTTTAGACGTTTTAGTCGTATTTTGCAATCAAATTTTATTCTTCTATTTCAATTGCATTTACTGGACAGCTTTCTTCTGCTTCTTTTGCCTCATCTACACAACCTTCTGGAACTTCATCAACTATAGCTCCTGCTTTTCCATCATCTTGCATGTCAAAGCACTCTGGACATATAGATGGACATAATCCGCAAGCTATACAAGTATCTTTATCTACTTTTGGTTTCATGGTTTACTTCATCTCCTCTAATATCAAATTACAAGCTTATTATTTCCCAAGAAATATTAAGTTATGTATATTTAATAATATAATTTAAAATGATGAAATAAGTATAGTATAAGGAAAAGAAGTTTTCTTTTAATACAATCCTTCAAATATTAGTGAATATAGCGGATTCTCCTTAACGTATTCCTCTGCTTTTCCTTGCTCCAATGCTTCTGTAAGTTCAATATTAATTGGTAACTCTCCTATTAAAGGAATTCCAAGATACTCCGCATTTTCTTCTGATGACTTTCTGCTAAATACTCGTATCTTTTTATCACAATCTGGACAGTTTATATATGCCATGTTCTCTACTACGCCCTTAATCTTCACCCCTATCTTTTGGGCCATAATAACAACTTTCTTGACTATCATGGACACCATATCTTGTGGTGTAGAAACTATTACAATTTCATCAATAGGGAATTCCTGCATTACAGTTAAAGCAATATCTCCTGTACCTGGTGGCATATCTATAAGTAAATAGTCAAGCTCTTCCCAATTAGTTTCTACAAACATCTGCTTTAACACCCCTGTAATTACAGGTCCTCTCCAGATTACAGGTTCATCTTCTACCGCTGTTAAAAGATTCATGGAAATTATTTTTATCCCGCTTTCTGTTTCCACTGGCTCAAATTTTACCATATCATTTTCTAATGGAATTATTTTAGCTCTTTTATTGTTAACCCCAAAAAATCTAGGCATAGATGGACCTGTAATATCTGCATCCAACACTCCTACTTTATATCCCTTCTTAGATAACATACTTGCCATCATTCCAGTTACAGTTGATTTACCAACTCCACCTTTTCCACTTATAATACCTATAACATTTTTAATATTTCCATATCTGGATGTTAACTTTAAACTTTCTTCACTACATCCTGTTCCTTTAGATTGACATGTGTCTTTACTTTTACAACTTTCACAACTCATTTATATATGCTCCTTTACTTACCAATCTTGTGGGACCTTATTAGGCTCACTTATTTTAATATCCCAGTCTTTATAATTATATTCTGCCGTTACATAGTAACTTTCAAAGGAATTATCCTTTTTATTATCTACTGTTATTAGTGTTTTGAAAACAGTACTATTATATCCTCTATTTTTTACTTTAATTATTGTATCAAAATCTTCATAATTATTGTTTACTAAATCAACACTAGGTAAAGTTTTGTTCAAACTTTTCTTAAAATCTTCTAAATCCACAGAAAATATGTATTTCAAACAATCTGTATCTCCAGATATGTTCACTCCAACTTTGTTTCCGTTGGATAAGCTATCTTTTTTCTTATCAATAACTTTTAATATTGATTGATAATATATATAATTAAAGTCTCTTGGCTTTCTTATGAATGAAAGATTTTGCATTATTGTATTCTCTAAATTTTTAGGTACTGAAAATGCCTTATCGTCATCATAAAAGTTTCCTGTCCCATGTTCGTTAGCTCCAACTACATACTGATACTTTCTCACTTCATCTCCGGTACACACCTCAAAAATATAATCTGGATCTAATGAGCTTTTCTTTGAAACTTCACTTCCATCTGATAAAATCTTGTAAATGTCATCTATGGCTTTAGGATCATTAACTACAAACCTAAATCCACTATCTCTAACACTTTGTATAATAATTTTATCCACCTTATTTTGCTTTATATAATCAAATTGTTGATTTTTAAGATTCATTTTAACTTCTATATTATCAATGAAGCTACATCCTGAGAGCATCATACTAGAGACCAATACCAATGGTAAAACTATTGTTAAAAACTTACTATTTCTCACTATTCTTCTTCGCTCCTTTGAAAATCCTATGGTTATTAAATACAACAATACCAATCACCAAAGTAAATATTGCGATAAATTGTGATGTTGATAGAATCCCGACACTCCCTCTTGGATCATCTCTTAAAAATTCTACTAAAAATCTACCTATACTATATACTATTAAATATAGTCCCACTATCTTTCCTGTTTGTTTTTCTTTCTTACTATAGTACAAAAGTATAAATCCTAGCAAAAAGTCAAATATTGATGAATAAATTTGCGTTGGATGCACGTGTATTCCTGCTGGTGCTAAAGATCCTTTTGGAAATGTAACACCTATTGGTAATTCGGTTTCTGCTCCATAACAACATCCAGCCAGAAAACATCCAATTCTACCAAAACCTTGGGCTATTGCAAGACCTGGAACCGTCATATCCAACATTTCAACAATGTTCCAAGACTTTTTCCTAGAATATAAGTACATAGCCAAGGCTCCTCCACCTATGGCACCATATATAACAAATCCATATCCAAAGTTCAGCAATATGCTTGGCTCTTTAATAATATCTTTAATCTCAGTTAATATAAATAATCCCTTTCCACCAAGCGCTCCACCTATTACAGCTAAAATCACTAAATTTAATAAAGAATCCTCATCATAGCCTTTTTTCTTTCCTTTATTTATAAATATAGCAGCTGCAACTATTATTCCAATTGCAATCATTAATCCATAACTCTTTATTTGTATCCCAAATATCTCAAATAATATTATCCTCATTGCTCGCCTCCAAACGTCAAATAAGTATCAAGGAGAAGCTATTCTGGCCTCTCCTTGATACTTAAATTATAATACTTATGCTTATCCTTGGCAAATCTTATTTAACTCATCAACTCAACATTCACACAATTATATATTTTATATCAAACATATAATGTAGTCTTTTCATATCAACCACTTATAATCCATAAAACTTTATATACAATAAATTGGCTAATTTCAACTTTGAGATGATTTAATACTTGAAATAATCGTATTTAAAATAGTCTTCATATTATCCTTATAATCCTTTGACTTAAGATTAAATAATATCTTTGCTGTCTTACCTTCTCCTAAATTTAGATAATAGCATTCATTGTTAAAATCATATCCATTCTTTACTTTTGTTTCATATTTAACTAATACTCCAGAATTATAGGAATTTTTAAAAGGTGTTAATTCTGAATTATAATATTCTAGGCATTGACTATTTAAATCTTTTTCTGCAAACACGTTTATATCATCTTTGGTATTTACTACTTGCAATAAACCAGTAAGCTTATTATTTTTGTCTTTAAAATCTAATTCATAACTCACATATTGCCCTTTACTTTCTTTTTCCTCCACATTCCATTCACTTGGCAGAGATATAACATATTTATTCTCGTCAAAAGAATATTCTTTAAATCTATTTATTCCCTGATCCATAAGAATTACCTGTTCGAAATTTTCTTTAAAGAAGCCCTGGGTTATGACCAGTATCAACATCAATGATAACAATATTGACGTAACAATCAACTGCTTCTTATTCATAACAATGTTCTCTATCTTGCCGGAATTACGATTGAAGAATTTTTAAAATCATAGAACATTAACCAATATCCTTGGCCATTATTACTATCATTAGTCCATGTTACGAAACCTGTTCTTCCACCATATGGTTGATCATTTTTTTCTTTGCTTCCTGGTATTGCATATATAATATATTGCATTTCTCCATCTTTATTGCATTTATATCCTAATAAGAAATGTCCTTTTTTACTAATGTAAGGATAATAATTTAACATTGGATAATATGCTAATGTATATTTGTTATAATTTGTATCATTTGATAAGTCTTCTATACCATTTACAATGATTTTATACCACTTACAGAAGTTTATATCATTCAATTTTCCAATAAATGGCTTAAAGTCTTGTGCTAACTTCTCAAAATACTTACCTATATCTCCACTTATAGTGAATCCCTGATTTGAAGTATTTTGATTATTATTATTTTCATTTGATGTATCTCCCATATTTAAGTCTAGCTGTCCCATACCTCCAGTTTCACCGCTAGTCTCTGGCTGTTCCATTGTCTCTGTGTTCATTTGATTCATTCCAGTATTTGATGATGTTTGATCTATTCCAGTATTACTGCCGGTCTGGTTCATAGCTCCTGTGCCAGTCTGACTTACCGAGTTCCCTGACCATGGTTGCCACATTGTTCCTGTATTAATCTGGCCCATTCCAGTATTAGAGTTGCCTTGTTCCATAGACTCCCCTGTACCAGTCGTATTCATCGTAGATGTATCATTTGCTCCTGTGGCTCCACCTAAATTTCCTTGTTGAATATTATTTTCATATTCATCGAAATCTATTATGTCCATTCTGTCGGATGTATCCACGTCATTCAATTTATCCAATTTAAAGTTTTCTTCTATTCTCCTAGAGCTAACTTGCACATTATCTATATCCTGATTTTCATTTCTACATTTCTTTTCTAATTTGAATTTCTTCCATTTAGAATTATCATTCTTCTTATCCTTTATAAATCCATATACTATAACCTCTTCATACATGTGATGACTTACTTTTAGGTCTATTACCCCATCATAAGTATCTAATTTATTAGCTATTTTACCAATAACATCATCTATATCTTCCTCTTTTTCAAAATAGTCATACTTATCATGTTTATCATATTTATCACACTTATTATATTTTTCATCTTTATCCCATTTATCATATTTGTCGTACTTATCATATTTATCCGCTTTATCATATTTGTCATGTTTATCGCATTTATCGTGTTTATCACACTTATCATATTTGTCTTCTTTATCACATTTATCGTGTTTATCACACTTGTCATATTTATCTTCTTTATCATGCTTATCGCACTTGTCATGTTTATAATCTTTCTCACATTTTTTGCTCTCTTTATTCTTGTTTCTTTCCTCATCTAAATTATCTATAGTTTCAGTTATGTTTTGATGATCTTCTGGAATCCTATTTTGTTTATCTTCAACTTTAGATTCTATGTTCGCTTTAGGTTGAAGATCAATATCATCTTTTTTTCGTTCAACTGATTCATCTTGTAATTTAGGTGCCTTTACTAATTCATCCTCTTTCGTACCTGATTGAGTGATAGTTTTATTTAATGTACTTACAGTCAAATTTTCTTTTTCCTTAGTTTGTAATGTTGTTTTATCAACATATTTCCTAGAATCAGCTTTTATAATCTTAAACTTTCTCCAATTATCAGCAGATTCTTCTCCATTCATAAAACCATGCATTACAAATTCTGTTTCATTATCTTTTACCCTACATATAGCAGCACCAGATATTTTTTCATAAGATATTCCAAGACTAGCTATGTTATTTACATAATATTCTTTGCTAGTATCTCCTTTTCCGACTTCATTTATTGCTAAAGGTCCAATATCAATTAATTGTTTTAAATCCTTCTTACAACATATAAGTACCATGGAATAATTATCTTCCTGCCTAAGATTCTGCGCATAAAATGAGATTTTACACTTATCACCTTTAGCCTCCACCTTAGCATATCCAGACAAAGCTTTATCATTAGATTGAGAATATCCTCTTTCATCTTCTTGTAATATTATAAAGTTTCTATACAATTTGTTGTGTGCCAACCCTATATTCCCTCCACATATATTTATTCCATATAGTATATGTTTGGAAATTAGAATTATGATTTAACTAATACTTTTCTATATTTTCATACTCTATATAGCCCAGCAATTTTAATAGAAACTAAAAAGCAGAGAACGAATAATTCAATAATTACTCATTCTCCACCTTTTAGTTTCTTATATCATATATACAATCTGATAAGGCCGCAAATTCTTCTAGTGTTAATGTTTCAGCTCTTCTCTTAGGATCAATTCCTGATTTCTTAAATGCTTCTTCTAATTTCTCTTTATCTACTTTTAATGTTTTTGCTGCATTCCATAAAGTTTTTCTTCTCATATTGAAACCTGCTCTTACAATCTCAAACATAATATTGATATCCTTAGTTTTAACTCTTGGTTCATCTAATCTATCTAGTCTTATTACTATAGATTCAACCTTTGGTCTAGGAATAAAACAAGTTGGTGGTACCTTCCTTATTATGTCTGTATTACAATAATACTGAACTAAAACCGATAATGCACCATATTCCTTACAATTAGGTTCAGCATTAATTCTCTCTGCAACTTCCTTTTGAATCATTATAGTTAATGATTTAAAATTATATCCACCTTTTAGAAGCTTAACTATTATAGGGGTTGTAACATAGTATGGAAGATTTGCTACAAGCTTAACACTTTTCTCATCTCCAATAAGTTCATTAAAATCCACTTTAAGTGCATCTTTATGTATTAAACTAAAATTCTTGTGCTCCCCCAACTCTTGCTCAAGTATCGGAATTAAATCATTATCTAATTCAATAGATGTTACTTTTTTAGCTTTCATCAAAAGTTGAGCGGTAAGCGTACCTACACCTGGTCCAATCTCTATAATAAAATCTTCATTGTTAACTTCTGCTCCATTAACTATATCATCAAGAACAGAATCATCAACTAAGAAATTTTGCCCAAGGCTTTTTGAGAACTTAAAATTATATTTTTTGACTAGTTCCTGAGTTTTTATATCTTTTAAATCCATTTATTTCTTACCTACTTCCAATTGTTTTTCTATTTCTTTTATAGCATTAGTAAATTCTTCTTTAGTTATTCCATAATTATTTAATCTAGAAACCATCTGCGCCGCATTTCCATAACCTATTCCTAATAACTTACCAAGCATATTTCTTCTAATCTTTGAAGTATTATCTCCTGTAAGCTTGAAATAAAACATATCCTGCATAGTAAAAAATGATTGTTTTTCTTCTTGTGTTATCTTTGCCATTTCAAGCGCCTTCAAAATAACTTCTGGGCATGCATTTTCTACTCCAATATCTCCGTTCTTAAGTCCATCTTCTTTTGCAATATATGCATGTTTTATTCCTTTAACTCTTTTTGCTATTATTCTTCTTATTTTTTCCCCTGCAAAATCTGGGTCTGTTAATACAATTACCCCTTTTCTTTTCTGGGCCTCCTGTATTCTTGCTATGACCTTTGCATTTATTCCAAATCCTCCTACAGCGATTATTTCTGCATCTATAGCTTTCTTTACAGCGTCAACGTCATCTCTACCCTCAACGACTATTACTTCTTTTATCAATGTGTTACTTCCTTTCTTTATTAATAATTACTTTATTGCATTCATATATCTATACCATAAAATAGCCTTAAATTTATTTTATCTCATTTCTAATAATATGATAAAACATCCACAAATTCAAAGAAAAAAATAGAGATAACATCTGTTATCTCTTAAAATAGCTTACCATTGCCCTGGGTAAGCAACTACTAATACATCAACTGGTCTTCTTCCCCACGAATCACATTCATTTGACGAATTAAGGTATATGTCAATTCTGTCGCCCTTTATAGCACCACCTGTATCTGATGCAATTGCATATCCATACCCTTCCACATATACTTTACTTCCTAGCGGTATTACGGATGGATCTACTGCAATCGTACTCATACCACCTTGATTTCTAACAGGCGTTCTTCCTGTAGCTGTAGTAGAATGGTTACTATAAGCTGTTGCTGTGCAATTAATCTTTTTCTTATAAGTTATTCTGTCTCCACCTCTGCTTGCGTACACTTGACCAGTTCCTTTGACCACAACTTCATTTTGTGGTTCCAATATGGTTTTAGTACTCTTTACATTACGAGAAATTTCTACCCCATCTTTATATATTATTTGATAAGTAATTTGTTTCTCACCATTAACTCCTTCACTCTTAACCTTCTGAACACTACTGTCCAAATTTTCATCTTTTTCTACAATTGTATCGAAGTTAATTGGCTGTTTTTCGGTGACATCTTTTGTTTCCACTTTGACAAGTTGGACACTTTCGTTACCCTCTAACTTAGACTCTAGGGATGGTGATACTTCATCTACGTCTTTGTCAAATTCTATTCCTTGATCTTTTAATGTATTTTTCTCTGCATCCAGCATATCCTCAACCGTATCCTCTGCCGTTTGCAATTGTACTTCCATTCCACCAGCCTTAATATCTACTGGAACAGCCTTTTTTACTTTAATAGTTTCTTTTTCAGATACTTTGGATTCCAAGGACGGTTGCACTTTATCTTTAGGCGATACTTCTATCCCATTTTCTTGCAACACACCTTTAACAGTCCCCTTGTAAGTGACAAAAGTCGCTTCTTTACCGTCTATACTTATTACGAGCGTTTTTCTTATGCTCATTATAGTCACTGCTGTAACAACTACAAATGCTATCGCAATTGTTCCAATTATAATTTTTGCCTTCGGACCGTTAGAAAAACTTTGCCTAATAAATTGTCTCAATTTTTCTATCATTATTTTCCCTCCTTTGGCAAGAGTGTCTTTTGAATTATATATTAATATTCTAGACTTGTCAAATTAGTAAACTCTTGCAATATAATGAAGCATTGTAATAATGCACTTTGTGCATAAAATATAATATATAAAAATGATAGCGGTATTTAATATTACTTCATTATGAAATTAAAAATTTAATGATATGAAATTATAGAAACATTTATTAAACTTAATGATAATTTCAGTTTAATATTAGATTTACTTTATGTTGAATACAGAAATTATATTTAAAGTGTACATTTAATATTTTACCTTATTTTTCCTTTCTTATCAATCTAAAAAAATTCTCGTTAAATCTCAAATTTGCCTCATAAGGGTCAATATTCTTAATTTCTGCTATCTTAGTTATTATATATTCAATATAGTCTGATTTATTTCTCTTTCCTCTGTTTGGTTCAGGTGCCATATACGGGCAATCAGTTTCTACAAGTATTTTTTCTAAAGGGATTTCTCTAACTACTTCAACAACTTTTTTTGCATTTTTAAATGTAACAACACCTGTTATTCCTATATAATATCCTAGTTTTACGCATTCCCTTGCAAATTCTACACTTCCTGAAAAACAGTGAACTACACCTGTAACTTCTGGAAATTCCTTAATTATTTCTAATGTGTCTTGATGTGCATCTCTATCATGAATAACAACTGGATAATTTAGTTCTTTAGCTAAATTCATATGGCTTCTAAATACATCCTTTTGAATATCTTTAGGTGGATTTTCATCCCAATAATAGTCTAATCCAATCTCCCCAATAGCTACTATTTTGTCATTATTCTTAATATAAGATTTAATTTCATCTAGTGTATCGCCTTTCATCTCATTCGCATTTTCCGGATGTATTCCTAAAGCTCCAAAGACAAAATTATGATCTTTAGTTAGTTGATCTGTTGTTTTTAAACTATCATATGATGATGCGCAATTTAGGATTCCAATAACTCCATTTTGATTAATTTCATTTAGCAAGGATTCCCTATCTTCATTAAAAGCTTCATCATCATAATGAGCATGACTATCTATTATTTTAAATTTTTGATTCATAAACCAATATTCCTTTCCTATTAACATTATTTCCAAATTGTCATATTCTAAAACTACTGCATTTAAATTTAGGATTACTTATTTAAATAATAACATAAAATTATTACTTATACCTCTTTATGATAGCTTTACTTAAAACTATATGATCAAATGCAAATCATAGCAATTAAAATAAAAATAAATTCGTAAATACTAATTTTTTTACGAATTTATTATTTGACACTTAAATGACATATTAATGCATTAAAATTAATATTGTAAAGTAGTTAAAGCATTATTATTTACCCCTTTTAACCATTTATTTAGTATGGTTAATGAACGTCTCACTCCCCTAAGTGAGACGTTCTATTTTTTATAATTATCTTACAATGCTACCTGTTGGAATCTCACCTGGATCCACTGCTTTTAATATACTGTCATCATCTGTTGCAGCACATAAAATCATTCCTTGTGATAATTCGCCTCTAAGTTTTACTGGCTTTAAGTTAGCAACTAAAACTACATTTTTACCTACTATTTCTTCTGGTTTATAAAACTTAGATATTCCAGAAACCACTTGTCTTTCTTCTCCACCTAAATCAACTTTTAATTTTAATAATTTCTTAGCTCCCTTTATTGGTTCACATGCTAATACTTTTACTACTCTTAAATCAACCTTTTCAAAATCATCTATTGTTATTTCTTCTTTTATAGGTGTAATTTCTCTCTTAGCTGGTGTTTGAGCAGCCTTTAAAGCTTCTAATTCTTCTAATTTCTTATCTACATCTATTCTTGGGAATAAGTTGTCAGCCTTTACTACCTTAGTTCCTGCCTTAATTCCATCAAATGACTTTAATGATTCCCATGAAATTTCTGTAGTATTAATTTGCTCATTAATCTTCTTAGATGTTTCTGGCAAGAATGCTGAAATCATTACTGATGCAAATCTTAAGCTTTCGGCTAAATTATAAAGAACTGTTCCAAGTCTAGCCTTTTTACTTTCATCTTTAGCTAATATCCATGGAGTTGTTTCATCTATATATTTGTTTGCTCTTCTTATTAATTCAAAAACATATTCTAAAGCTTGAGGTATATTTAATTCGTTTATTGCCTCCTCAATTTTAGCTGGTGCTGATAATGCTAAATTTATTAATTCATCATCAATAGCTTCTTTTTCATCTTGAGCTGGCATTTCTCCACCAAAATATTTTTCAACCATTGCAACTGTTCTTGATAAAAGATTACCTAAATCATTACAAAGGTCTGAATTTATTTTCTTTATAAATATTTCATTATTAAATAATCCATCTGCTCCAAATGGAATTTCTTTTAATAAATAATATCTTACAGGATCAACTCCAAATTCATTTACAAGAACAACTGGATCTACTACATTACCTTTAGATTTTGACATTTTCCCACCATCAACAAGTAGCCATCCATGACCGAAAACTTGCTTTGGAAGAGGTAGATCTAGCGCCATTAACATTATTGGCCAATAAATAGTATGGAATCTTAAAATATCTTTTCCTATTAGATGTACATCTGCTGGCCAGTATTTATTATATAAATCTTTATTTTCTTGGCCATATCCAAGGGCAGTAATATAGTTTGATAATGCATCAATCCAAACATATACAACATGACTTTCATCAAAAGTTACAGGTACTCCCCAGTTAAAGCTTGTTCTTGAAACACAAAGATCTTGAAGACCTGGTCTTAAGAAATTATTTAGCATTTCATTTTTTCTTGATTCTGGTTGAATGAACTCTGGATGGTCTTCAATATATTTGATTAACTTATCAGCATACTTGCTCATCTTGAAGAAATATGCTTCCTCCTTTGATTTTTCAACTGGTCTTCCGCAATCAGGGCAATTTCCATTTACTAATTGTGTATCAGTCCAGAAAGATTCACAAGGTGTGCAATACCAACCTTCATAAGAACTCTTATATATATCTCCTTGATCATATAATTTCTTAAATATATCTTGAACAGCTTTAATATGATAATCATCAGTAGTTCTAATGAACTTATCATAACTTATATTCATCATGCGCCAAAGATCTTTAATACCAGCAACAACTTCATCTACATGTTGTTTTGGTGTGATTCCCTTTTCTTCAGCTATTCTTTGGATCTTTTGACCATGTTCATCTGTTCCTGTTAAGAACATTACATCATAGCCTGTTAATCTCTTAAATCTTGCTAAAGCATCAGCAGCTACAGTTGTATAGGTATTACCTATATGAAGCTTTGTTGATGGATAATAAATTGGTGTCGTAATATAATATGTTTTTTTACAATCTGTACACATTATTTGTGTCCTCCTTATATTAAAGCAATTATTTATTGCTATTTTTCTATTATAATATTAATTTTTACCTTCTATATATTGTGTCATAACATATCCAGCCCGCATTTTTCAAGCATATTCTTCAGAATATTAGAATATTAGAATATATATTCTAAAGAATATATATTGTTAAGATTATTATCATCTTCATGTTTTTGTCTTCAAATTATCTTGGCTCTATCTTTTAATCTTTTCATAAGCACAAAAAAATCTCTATATAAGTATTAAAACCTATATAGAGACGTATTATACGTGTTACCACTCTAATTCTTATTTACCTCACAGCAAATAACTCAGTAGGTGACCAACATCACCCTGCAATATAACGGTCGCTTCCGTATTTCCCTAACCAAATAATTTTGACTCAAGAAACATGCTCTGAGACCATCTTCATAAAATTCACAAACGCTAACTTTCAGCATATATTAGCTCTCTTATAGAATGATTCTTTTATTACTCTTCTCTTCATAGCATTCTATTTAATTAATACTAGTTTATTTAAGAGATTATTTTATGCAAACTTTATAGATAAAATTTTTAACCTATAATATATATTAATCCCCAAATTATTTACATTATACTATTTGTTGCTTACAAGTGCAATAACCTATTTATAATGTTTAAATTATATTTCCTTAGTTGATTCCTTAAGAAATTGTTTTTCACTATCACTTAAGAATGGACTTAATTTATCATAAGTCTCTTTATGATAATTATTTAACCATTCTTTTTCATCCTCTGTCAGCAATTCAACATTGATTCCACCTAAGTCTATTGGACAATATGACATGGTTTCAAATTTATAAAATTCTCCAAACTCAGCATTTCTTTCGTCCTCAACAACTAGCATAATATTTTCTGTCCTTATTCCATGTTTGCCTTCTCTATATATTCCTGGCTCATTAGTTAATATCATTCCCGGTTCTAATTCTATTGTATTCGGTACTGGCCTTATTGTTTGTGGACCTTCGTGAACGCTTAAGCAGAATCCAACCCCATGACCTGTTCCACATTTGTAATCTATTCCTTCTTCCCATAAAACTCTTCTACTTAAAATATCTATATTGGATCCTGTAGTTCCTTTTAAAAATTTTGCTTTCATAAGGCTGATATGTGCTTTTAGAACCAGCGTAAAATCTCGTTTTTCTTCTTCAGTTAATTTTCCCAAAACAATGCTACGTGTTATATCTGTAGTCCCATCAAAATATTGTCCACCGCTATCGACTAACAATATTCCTTCTTTTTCTAACTTATATGCACTTTCTTCTGTTGCAGAATAATGCATCATCGCTGCATGTTCTTTATATCCTGCAATTGTTCCAAAGCTTTCCTCAATAAATAAATCTCCTTGACTCCTAAAATCGCATAACTTTTCCGCTAAGGTGATCTCTGTTATATCTTCCTTATCTAGACCTTCTTTGATCCACTTAATAAACCTTACCATTGCAACTCCATCTTTAAGTTGACAATTTTTAAGATTTTCTATTTCCTTCTTATTCTTTATGGCCTTTAATTTTGTAGTTATATTTATTTCTTCTATCTTCTTTATTCTTTTATTAATCTGATTGTATATATACGCACTTATTTTACTTGGGTCTAATATAACACTATCTTGTACTTCTTTTATATCTTCAAATATATCCTCATAATTTTTTATTATTATGCCTTCTTTAGTTAATGTTTTTTCATCAGCAGATGATATCTTTTCTCTATCTATGTATAGCACAGCTTTCTCTTCATCAATTAATGCATATGCTAAAGTTACTGGTGTATACTTTACATCATTTCCTCTAATATTAAAAATCCATGCTATATCATCTAATGATGATATTATATATGACTTTCCACATAGCTTTTTCATTTCATTTCTTACTTCTTGAATCTTTTCATTTGCAGTTTTTCCGCAATACTTTACTTCATGCAAAAAAACTTTTTCTTTAGGCATTTTAGGTTTATCTTCCCATACTTGTTCAATTAAGTCTTTATTCATTACTATGTTTATATTTTTATTTTCTTTTATTTTTAGAATTTCTTTATATTGATTAACCGATAATACTCTTCCATCAAAACCTAAAGTTTGGCCATCCATCATATTTTCCATCAACCACTCTTCTAAAGTCGGCCATCCAGGAATTCTCATCTTAAAAAGCTCTACTCCAGAATCTTTTAATTGTTCATTGGCTTGTATAAAGTATCTTCCATCTGTCCATAGTATTGCTTTTTCCATTCCGATCAATGCTGTTCCTGCTGAACCAGTAAATCCTGTTATATATGCTCTAGACTTAAAACATTCAGCCACATATTCACTTTGATGAAAATCTTCACTTGGCACTATATAATAATCTATATTCTCTTTTTTCATTATTTCTCTTAATTTTTGTATTCTTTCTGATACTCTCATATTTATTCCCTCTTTTAAATATATTTTTTAAGAACGTCATAAGACCTAATAAGTAAACACATATATGTATCTTAATCTTATTAGGTTCTTATTTTGGCAACAATATATTATTTCATGAATTCTTCGATTTCATCAATTTCCTTAATCATGTTCTTTGTTAAAACTTCACATCCATCTTTAGTAACTAAAATATCATCTTCAATTCTTATGCCTATATTTTCTTCAGCTATATATATACCTGGTTCCACTGTAAATACCATTCCTTCTGCAAATGTAAATTCTCTACCAAGTATACCTAAATCATGAGTATCTAGGCCTAAACTGTGACCTATTTTATGCCAATAATATCTGTTAACTTCTGATTTTTCTTTTATAAGCCCTAATCCAATACATTCTTGTGCAATTAAATCTTTAGCCCATACATTTAATTCTCTTGAATCCACTCCAGGCTTTATTCTTTCAATTACTGCTTTATTAACTCTAAGTACAGCTTCATAAACTTCCTTTTGTCTTTGAGTGAACTTACCATTTATAGGGAATGCCCTTGTTATATCTGCATTATATAAATTCCATTGAGCTCCAAGATCAAATAGAATTAAATCTCCATCTTTTAACTCACTGTTATTATCTACATAATGAAGTATTGTTGCATTTTTCCCTGCTGCTGCTATTGTCCTAAAAGCATAATCTTTAACGCCTCTTGTTTTGCATTCAAAATCAAAATAAGCCTCGATTTCATATTCCTTCATTCCAGCCTTCACATTTTTCATTAAAGACTTTACACCTTCAATAGTTATTTCTATTGCTTTCCTCATTTCTTTTATCTCATTCTCAGACTTAACCATTCTTAGAGGTGCAATTATACTTGTAAAATTCTTTATATTAATATGTGGATACTTACTAATAATCTCTTTTGCAAATCTATTTGATACAGAATCACTTTCTTCAAACTCTTCTCTATCCAAATCTAGATACAAATTAACTTTTTCTTTTCCCTTTATTAATACATTTAGGTAGGAAGTAAACTCCTTCATATAAGATACATCATTTATTCCAGATATCTCTTTTCCCTCAAAATCTCTTAATGTTTTTCCACTCCACATTTCTTTATCCAAATCTAAATCTGTCAAAAATAACTTTTCACTTACTATATTATTATATTTAGATAATACAACCAAATGTCCGTCTTCTTGTATTCCTGTTAAATAATAAAAGTTCTTATCTGGAGTAAATTGATAGAATTCATCTCCAGTCTTTTTAGCTGGTTTACCTGCAAATAATATCATTACTGAATTATCTTCTACACTATTCATAAGTTTGCTTCTGTTTTCTATATAAGTATCTTTATTCATAATTTAGCCTCTTTTCTACTATTAAAATATATTCCTATGTTAATATAATACTCCAATGATTCTAACTAATAAATATTCTGACTAACAAATTTTATCAAATAATTAAACTTGTTATTTTAAAAACATATATTTACCATAAATATAGCCATAATTATTGCTGTTGCATCAGCAAATACTGCTGCCCATAAAGTATGCCTTATCTTTTTTACCTTAATTGCTCCAAAATACACTGTAATTGTATAAAATATAGTTTCTGTGCTTCCCATTACAACTGACGCTATAAGACCTGTTCTTGTATCTGGTCCTAAACTTTTTATTATATCTGTAAACACACCAATTGCACCACTTCCTGACAGTGGTTTTATTATTAGTAATGGTATTAGATCTTTAGGTAATCCTATTAAATTTGCAAGTGGAGCAATTAGATTATTTAGTAAATCCATTAATTTTGCCTCTCTAAATACTTGCACTGCAATTATCATAGCTAAAAGATATGGAAATATTCTTAAGGTTACCATCAATCCGTCCTTAGCACCCTCTATAAACCATTCATAAACCTTTCTTCCTTTGAACATACCATATGTTATTATAATTAAAAATATTATTGGTATTATGCTTTTACTTAAGTAATTAAACATAATTCTATAATCCTCCTTGCAACATTTCTAATTAAATTGCATTGTTGAAATTTCTAAAAGTATTTCTGTAATATCTTGCAGCATATTACTCCAACTATTGCAGCTGTTGCTGTTGATGCTATAGTGGGTAAAATTATTATTCCAGGATTAACCGAATTACATGCTGCTCTTATAGATATTATCGTCGATGGAACTAACTGTATACATGTAGCATTTAAGACAAGAAAAAGCGCCATATCATTTGAGGCTGTTTCTTTATCTGAATTAAGTCTATCCATTTCTTCCATCGCCTTTATTCCAAAAGGGGTTGCTGCATTTGACAATCCCATCATATTAGCAGTAAGATTCATAACAATAGCACCTAAAGCCCTTTCATCCTTTGCAGCCTCTTTAAAAATTCTTTTAAGAATAGGCTTTAATAACTTTGATAATTTTTCAGTGAGTCCGCTATTTTCAGCAACCTTCATAACTCCACACCAAAAGCACATTATTCCTGTAAGTTCAATTATAAAAGTTACAGTATTACCTGACGAACTAATTATTGCTTTGGAAATAAGCTCTCCATTTCCAGTCAATAATCCAACTAGAATTCCAAAAAATATTAGAAAAAACCAAATATAATTTATCATATTCTCCCCCATAGTATAGTTATTCTTTACATTTATATTCCTTGCACTTATTTTTTAGTAGTGATAGGATATAATTACTAAACATAATTATATTATTTTAAGGAGAATTTTTATGAACGATTCAAATTTAAAGATAGCTCAACAAGATGTAGAAGAAGCTCTAAAGACTGTAGAAGACATGGAAAAAGTTATAAGCAATGATGAACCGTCAAAAGAACAGTTAAAAGAAAAGTTTATTTGTTTATCAAATAGAGTTCAGAAATTAGAAGATATTCTAAAAAACGAAGGAATCCTTTAAATAAAATAGGTATGTCTCAATATATTAAGAACTACATTGAGGCATACCTATTCTTTTAATTTTCTAAAATAACTTTTTGTTCTTTTCCATTTCCCATTAAATCCTTTGATGTCTTAACAAATACGATGAGTGTAATTATAACTGATAGTATATCAGATGTTGCTCCTGCGATCCATACTCCATCTAATCCTTTGAACCTTGGAATTATTATAAGACATGGAATTAATATTATTACCTGTCTCAATAAGCTTAAAAACATCGATATTTTTACTCTTCCTATTGATTGAAAGAAATTCGTAATTATAATTTGCGCTCCTATAAATGGCAGCATAATTAAAAATATTCTCATTCCATGAGCAGTTACTTCTATAAGCGATGATTCATTATTAAAAATCTTAACTAATGTTTCTGGAATTCCCTCAATTATTATAAATCCTATTACCACTATTATTGTAGCTGTAATAACTCCATATTTTACTGCTTGCTTAACTCTATCATATTTTCTTGCACCAAAATTATAACCTATTATAGGCTGAAGACCCTGATTTAATCCAAATATAGGCATTAAAAATATCATAGCTAAGCTGTTCACTATAGTCATTGCTCCTACAGCTAAATCACCACCATATGACTGCAATGAATTATTAGTTATTACTTGAACTGCACTTTGTGCAAGCTGCATGCTAAATGGACTGACCCCTATAGCAAAAATACTTAAAACTGCGTCCTTTTCCAATTTTAAATTTTTCCTTCTTATCTTAAGTACACTAGATCCCTTTGTGAAATAATATAAAATCCATATACTGCTTATTGCCTGCGCAACAACAGTTCCAAGGGCTCCTCCTTTAACTCCAAGGCCTAAACCGAATATAAATATTGGATCTAAGATGATGTTTATAATAGCACTCATTAGCATAGACGCCATTGCTATTTTTGGGCTTCCATCACTTCTAATTGAATGATTCAAACCGAAACTCATCAAATTAAATATACAACCGCTAATAATTACCCTTATAAAATCTTCACCATAACCTATAATATTTTCACTCGCTCCAAATGCTTTCAAAAGCGGATTAGCAAATATATGACCAAACAACGTTAACAATACACCAATTATTATTATCAATGTAAACGCATTTCCTAGAAGCCTTTCTGCCCCTTCCTTATCATGCTCTCCAAGCTTTATTGACACTTTTGTAGCTGTACCTATTCCGATTAACATACCAAATGCTAAAATTATAAACATTATTGGCATTGTAATTCCAACACCAGCCATGGCGAGTTCACCTATGCCTTCTATATGCCCAATAAATATTCTATCTATTATGTTATATAATGTATTAACTAACATTCCTATAACGGCAGGGATTGAAAACTCAAGCAACAATTTTCCTACACCCATTTCTCCTAATCTATTCTGCTTATTCATGAATATCCTCCTTATTAATTAAAGAACTCTTAGATAACTTATTCAACAAATTCATTAATTCTTGAGATTCCTCATCAGTAAAACACATTCTAATCTCAGATTCCCATTCATTCATTATAGAATATACATCATCTTTAATTTGTTCTGCTTTCTCAGTTAGTTCCAATCTATATGCACGCTTATCACTTTCTTTTTTTATTCTCCTTACATAACCTTCATCCTCTAATTTCTTTATTGCCCTAGCTGTTGTCGCTTTATCTAATCTAACCTTTTTCGTCAATTCTTCTTGTGTTATACCATCATTTTCATAAAGATTTAAAAGAAATAAGTACTGACCAGCCCCTATCCCAAATTTACTAAATCTCTTGCCAAAGTACATATAGCTAGATCTATGTATTTCACCAATATACTTACCTATATGCTGATAGCAATCCATATTACTTCTCCCCTACCTTAATCATATTAATATAGTATTAACAATAATCATATTTCATATCCAAATAATTACATACAAATTATATTAACACAAGTTAGTTGTATATGCAACTAATTACAACTTTAACGCTAATAAAGGACTACTCCCAAATAGCTTTAAACTATCTTGAAGTAGTCCTCTATAAACATATACATTTAATCTTTATACTAACTAAACATAAAATTTAATTATTTTTCTATTAAACTGTACTTTCTCTTTCAACTAGCTGATGTTCTAAAACATAATGTGGCTCATCTAGCTCTTTCTTATTTAAAAGTTTTATAAGCATTCTCATAGCAACAGATCCCATATCATAAGTTGGTTGAGAAATTGTTGTGATCTTTGGATAGAAAATTGAAGCTGCAAAATTATCATTAAATCCAATTACACTTACATCTTTTGGAATATCTAAGTTATTATCTCTTAGTGCATTAATTGCGCCCATTGCAATATCATCAGAAGCACATACAACACCTCTAAATTTCTTATTTTGCTTTATGAACTTTTGTATGCCTTCGTATCCACTCTTTACTTTCATTGAGCTTAGATGAACTAGTTCAGGATCTATTTCTATTCCTGATTCCTTCATTGCATTTTCATAACCAACGTATCTATCACCCCAAGCATTTTTGCTCTCTTTTTCAGCTCCTATAAAGGCAATTTCTTTTATTCCCTTTTCAATTAATAACTTTGTACTATCATAGCTAGCTTTAACATTATCAATTGTTACACTTGGTAGAACTCCTTCTTTATCCTTAGTTTCAACTAAAACAGTTTTTATATCTAATTCATTGATTAGTTCTAATATTTCTTCATTAAGAGAACTACTCATATAAATTACACCATCAACCATTTTTTCTCTAAGTACCCTTAAGTACTCTTTTTCCTTTTCTATATCAAGGTCTGAATTACAAAGTATTATATTGTAATCGTATATATTTGAAACATCTTCAGCACCTCTTACAATTTCTGGGTAAAACTGGTTTGATATATCAGGAAGTAAAATTCCTATTGTCTTTGTTCTTTGAGTTTTTAAACTTCTTGCAACTATATTTGGTCTGTATCCAAGCTTTTTTATTGCATCTAAAACTTTCTTCTTAGTATCTTCGTTTACTACATCGATATCATTTAAAACTCTAGAAACGGTTGCAATTGATACTCCTGCTTCTTTTGCAACATCCTTAATAGAAGTAGCCATTATTATTCCTCCTTTGAATTTTTCTAGATAATCTCATTATACTAACATATTGCCTTATAAATCAACATAACTTAAAATAAATTATTATTTTATTGTAAGTTTTGTCAAAAATCATAGTTTTTAATCTTAAATTTATAAACATATTAACTAATTTACAATCTTATATAAGAAATATATATGAAAACCATATTAAATATGTATATAAATATTAAAATGACTAGGAATATTAATAAAATCTTTTATTCCTAGTCATTTTAGTTTTTATCTTACAACTTCAACATTCATGTTTAATGTTTCACTATTTATAACTGTTTCTGAATAATTAGATTCTTGATTATAAAGAACTTCACAAGTTAAAGTCTCTTTCTTTATTGTTTGTTCGAATTTCTTAATAACATCAATTAACATATCGTTATTTGATACATAAAGATTTATTCTATCAGCAACTTCAAATCCTTTATCTTTTCTCATATTTTGAATCTTTGAAATAACTTCTCTTACATGCCCTTCCTCTTGAAGTTCTGGTGTTACAGTTGTATCTAAAACAACTCCAAGTTCACCTTCTCCTGCGAATGCATAACCTTCTAAACCTTGCATTGTAACTAAAAGATTCTCATTTGTAAGAACTATTTCTGTATCATTAACAATTATAGTTTCACTTCCACCATTTTGAATCTTTTGAGCCAATTCCATTTGGTTCTTTTCAGAAATTGCCTTTCTGATTTGAGGAATTAATTTTCCATATAACTTACCTATAACAGGTAGATTAGGTTTTATTTCAAAGTTAACATATTTTGAAAGGTCCGCTCCAAGCTCAACCTTTTTAATATTTAATTCTTCTTTTACAATATCTCCATAATAATCTGGAAGAGATTTTGTTGATATAAGTAATTCAGAAAGTGGCTGTCTATTCTTAACATTTGCAGCATTTCTAGCACTTCTTCCAAGCTTAACAAGCGTATACGCTAAATCCATTTCTTTCTCTAATTCCTTATTTATTGCAGCCTTATCAACTTCTGGCCAAGCACATAAATGAATGCTTTCTTGAGCATTTTTATCAAGGTTAACAACTAAATTTTGATAAATTTCTTCAGTCATAAAAGGTACAAATGGTGATGCCACTTTAATTAAATTTGTTAGTACCTTATATAAAGTTACATAAGCTCCTATCTTATCGTTTGTTAACTCTTGTGACCAATATCTTGATCTGTTTCTTCTTACATACCAGTTTGATAATTCATCAGTAAAATCTTCAATCGCTAATGCTGCTTGAGTAATTTTATAAGTATTTAATCCATCATCAACTGTTTCGATTAATGTGTTTAATTTAGATATAATCCATTTATCCATTATATTATCTGAAACAAAATCAGAGTACTTAGTTGGATCAAATTTATCTATTTCAGCATATAAAACATAGAAAGAATAAACATTCCACAATGTTCCTAAAAACTTTCTTTGAGCTTCTGCAACATCATCAATAGAGAATCTTGTTGGAAGCCATGGTGCACTTGCAGTATAGAAATGCCATCTTGTCGCATCTGCTCCTTGACTATTTAATACTTCAAAAGGATCTACAACATTTCCTTTGTGCTTAGACATCTTAAGTCCCTTTTTATCTAAAACGTGACCTAATACTATACAATTTTCAAATGAATTTGTGTCAAATAAACATGTTGAAATCGCAAGTAATGTATAGAACCAACCTCTTGTTTGGTCAACTGCTTCTGAGATAAATTGTGCTGGGAAGTTCTTTTCAAAAGTTTCCTTGTTTTCAAATGGATAGTGCCATTGTGCAAAAGGCATTGATCCTGAGTCAAACCAGCAGTCTATAACTTCATGTGTTCTCTTCATTTCTTTACCACAATGTGGACATTTTAACTTTATTCCATCTACGTAAGGTTTATGCAATTCAATCCCCTTACAATCTGTAGTTGCTTTTTCTTCTAATTCTTCTCTGCTGCCAATACACTCTTGATGACCACATTCACATTGCCATATTGGAAGTGGTGTTCCCCAATATCTGTCTCTTGAAATACCCCAGTCAATAACATTTTCAAGGAATTTACCCATTCTTCCTGTTCTAGTGTTATCAGGATACCAATTTATTTTATTATTATTTTCAAGTAACTTATCTCTCATTTTAGTCATCGCAACAAACCAGCTATCTTTTGGATAGTATAGAAGCGGTGTATCACATCTCCAGCAATGTGGATATGAGTGAGTGTGCTTTTGTGCTGTAAATAATTGATTACGTTCTTCTAAATATTTAACAATACTTTCATCACACTTCTTAACAAACTTTCCTGCCCATGGAGTAACTTCTTCAACAAAATTACCATTTGTATCTACTAAATTTATAAATGCAATTCCATTTTTCTTTGAAACAAGACTATCATCTTCACCATAAGCTGGTGCAATGTGTACTATTCCTGTACCGTCTGATAATGTTACATAATCTCCATGAATTACTACGAAAGCTTTTCCTTCAACTTTTGCAAAAGGTAATAATTGTTCGTATTCAGTACCTAGCAATTCTTCACCTTTAAACTCTTTAACTATTTCGCATTCAGTATCTCCTAACACCTTACCTACTAAATCTTTAGCTAAAACATAAATTTCTTCTCCTACCTTTACTTCTGCATATGTATAAGATTTATTTATACATAATGCTAAGTTAGATGGTAATGTCCATGGAGTTGTTGTCCATGCTAATATATATTTATTTTCTTCACCTTTAACTTTAAACTTTACAGTTGCAGTTAAATCTTTAACGTCCTTATATCCTTGAGCAACTTCATGAGATGAAAGCGCTGTTCCACACCTTGGGCAGTAAGGCATTACTTTGTGGCCCTTATACAATAAGCCCTTATTCCACATTTGCTTTAAAGCCCACCATTCAGACTCAATATAATTATCATGGTATGTTACATATGGATCATCCATATCAACCCAGAATCCAATTTGTTCAGACATTTCCTTCCATAAGCTAACATATGAGAATACGCTATCTTTACATTCATGAACAAACTTTTCTACACCAAAGTCTTCTATTTGCTCTTTTCCTGAGATTCCAAGTTTCTTTTCTATTTCTAACTCTACTGGAAGTCCATGAGTATCCCATCCAGCTTTCCTAAGAACCTTATACCCTTTCATTACTTTATATCTTGGAATTATATCCTTCATAACTCTTGTCAAAATATGCCCAACATGTGGCTTTCCATTTGCTGTTGGTGGACCGTCATAAAAAGTAAAATATTCTCCATCTGAATTTGAGTCAAAGCTCTTCTTTATTATGTCTTTCTCTGTCCAAAGCTTTGCTATGTCTTTTTCAATTTTGACGGTACCTTTTGATGAATCTACCTTATTGTACATTAAAAATTCCCCTTTCAGCTAAGTAAACTATATTGTTCTCTTTAAGAATTGTTTCCTGATTACATACTTTTCTAAACATAAAAAAACTCCATCCTAAAGGACGAAGTTAAATTCGCAAACCACCTAAGGTTAAAACATCTAAATACAAAACTAAATGTTTTATTTCAAGTACATACATACTCTATCCTTTAACGCAGGCTCTACGTGATAACTTATTCGGCATTAAGCCTTTCAGCCTCCAACTCCTAGGTGATTTTCTCTAAGATCTATTATAGCTTTACACCAAACAGCTACTCTCTAAAAATAATATCTAAGATACTTTTCCTAATCATCGTCTTTTATTTTAATAATTATATATTAATGATTTTTAAATGTCAATTGATGATCACCATTAATTGTATCTTTATTACTAATTAATGTAATAAAGTAATTGAATCCTAATTTCCTCAATTTAATGTGATGTCATCTTAGTAATTTTATAACTTAACTGAGATATAAAATTTAATATCTTCATGAATATAACTACATATTTGCTCATAAGTTGTATTATTAACAATACTATACTCTATTAATATAAAGTATCGCCTTAAAGGGGGAAATATATGTTTTGTAAGAATTGCGGACAACAAATAGATGATAACGCTGCCGTATGTATACATTGTGGTGTTGCTACTGGTAATAATATGTCTTCTAAAAGTACTTTAGACAATCCATCTCACTTAGCCGGAATTGCGTCTTGTTGCTTTCCAGTAGTAGGAATAATCTTATACTTCTTATGGAAGGATGAAAAGCCTCAAAGTGCTAGCCTAGTATGTAAATGGATGATTGGTGGAATAATTATTTGGGTAATTTTTTACGTTCTAGCTTTTGTACTCGGAATGCTAGGAAGCTTATCATCATACTAAGTTAAATGCTTAATTGTAAAAAAGTCTTAAACTATATGTTTTTCTGCCATCAATTACCTGAGAGATCATTCTTTTTTAGAGGTCGTCAATTCCCATTATGTGCGAGATGCACGGGAATATTACTGGGATATATCCTCGGACTCACATACGTAATATTATCTAAAAATATTCATATAATTATAGAATTATTACTGATGCTACCACTTTTAATTGATGGATTTGGTCAATATCTCATGTACTTTAAAAGTACTAATACAAGGAGATTAATCACCGGAATCTTAGCAGGCATATCAACTATATGTTTATTTAGATTGGCAATAGTTTTAGGTCTTCAATCTGGACATTGGTTTTATAATTTTATTCATATATAACTGTACTGATTTCTTACTACAGTTATAATAATACTAATATAAAACATAGCTATCTAAATCTAGTATTCTTAATGATTTAGATAGCTTTACATTTTTGAATAAAATAGCTATGTAGACCCTTTAGCAAATAAAATAACATTTCCTAGTATTATCTTATTTAATTATTTTAGGAATTAATAATATAAATTCAGATCCAATGCCATATTCTGAATTCACTTTTAACTTAATACCAAAATTCTTTGAGATAGATTTCAATAAACTAAGGCCAATTCCCGTTCCATTAATATTTTGTCCTCTAACTATATCGCTTCTATAAAATCTATCAAATATTCGCTTTTCTTCGTCATTCTTAATTCCTATTCCATTATCTACAACATTAATATAATAATAAAAATTATTATTTAATATAGGATATTTTTTTATAATTATTGTTATAATATTAATTAACTATACTTTTATTTTAGATTATAAAATGTATAATTAAGATAAAGTTAGTTTTTCAATTAACTTAAAAAATGTTTTTAGGAGATACTATTATGGAAAATAATTTGAATGAAGCAATTTTAGATAAATTAACAAAAACTTGCACTTGTAAGGCAATACCTAGATCAAAAATTAAGGAAGCTATTAAAAATGGGGCTTCAACTATAAAAGAAGTCCAAAAGGCTACTGGTGCAGGCAGTGGTTCGTGCGGAGGTAGAAATTGTTCTCCACGAATAAATGATTTACTAAAGCAATCAAGAGAAAACATATAATCGTAAAACTTTTACTCATAGTAAATTCGAAAAGGGAGTGTCGCAAAATGATTAAATTTTAATCAGGAGCGATGCTCCTTTTCGGTTTAAGCCAGCAAATCTCCAAATATTTGAAATACAATATTAATTATTTAAAGAATTCTGATTTTTAAGCACACTAAAATAAGCCTAGTTAATTTATTCCATAATTAGGCAGTAGGTTTCAATTCATGAAGATGATTCTGAGTTTTTTCATTTTGTATTTTTGAATGTAATTTGTTAATATTATAACCAAAACAAAGCAAAATAAATTCAGTTTGAACGCTATTTTTTCCACGTGTTAAAAATCTATTGAATTCATAATCACTTTTTAGAACTCCAAATGCTCCCTCGACCTGAATAGATCTATTCATTCTTAATTTAGTTCCAAATTCAGTTGTAATATTTTTATAGGATATTTCACGCTTTTCCACAAAAGTTTTTGAAACCTGCATTTTTCTATTTCCTTTTGCTTTTGTGCATTTTACTTTGTAATCGCAATTATCACAGTTTTCGCATTCATACACAGTTACTTCTGATTTGTATCCACTTGCGGATTTTCTATAAATAATAGAGGTAGGTATTAATTTTCTATTGTTATGACAAATATAAAAATCCGATTCAGCATCATATTTCATATTTTCGCGCTTACTTATATCATTTTTAAAACTTCTTTTTTTCCACTTCTCATAAGTTTGTGGTTTTATATAAGGAGTTTGCTTATTTGATTCTAAGAATAAATAGTTTTCTTCGCTTTCATAACCTGAGTCTGCAATTATATTAAGATATTTACGACCAATTTTTTCTTTCATATTATTAAGCATAGGTATTAATGTTGCTATATCATTTCTATCATCAAATATTCCGACGCCGGTTACGTATTCACTTTCAACTGCGATTTGCACATTATATGCAGGTTTTAATTGACTATTTCTCATATGATCATCTTTCATATGCATGAAAGTTGCGTCTGGATCAGTTTTAGAATAACTATTTCTTTTTGAAAATATTTTTTTACTCAAATTATATTTTTCTTCTCTCTCTTTATATTCAGATAGTTGCTCTGTCCACTTTTGAATTTTGGTTTTTCTTTTACCAATTCCATGAACAAACTCTATGTTTCTTTTCTTTTTTTCATATTCAAGCCATTGAAGAATTTTATCAATATCATCTATTAATGTTTCTTTCTGAACAGTAAATTTTTTTAATTCTCCAAGGTTAATATTTTCTAAAAGAACAAGAATTTTATCAAACATTTTTTCTTCATTTTTTAAAATAGTTTTTTTCCAAACAAATGTATAACGATTAGCATTCGCTTCGATTTTAGTACCATCAATAAATGCATTTTCAAATAGTATTTCATTTTGATTTGCTAAATAATTAACTTGTTGATAAAATAAATCTTCAATTACCTCATTTGAAATATAGTCTTTACGAAATCTACTGATTGTAGCATGATCCGGTGCCTTATAACATTGAAGTAACCACTTAAAATTTATATCTCTTTTGCATGCTTTTTCGATTTTCCTGCTTGAATAAATATTTTGAGAATAAGCATATGATATTATTTTGAACATAATTTTAGGTTCCACTGCCGGTTTTCTTCCAACGGAAGAGTACGCCTTATACAACTTCGTGTAATCTAATCCCTCCAATACATGGCTTAGCAAGCGGACTGAATCATCTGATGGTATTAAATTTTCTAGATTTAATGGTAATATAAGTTGAAAATTATCATTAATCTCAGTATAATCTTTATTGTGTAATTTGGTTTTTAGCATAAGTAAATTATACAATGAATGTGAGTTCTTCGGAATTCACATTTTTTATATCTAAAAAAATGAGCCGCTACAAAACTAACTATGTTAGTTTTGCAACAGCCCCTTTTAATTATAATCTTAAACAGTTTTTCATTCACAGGTTATTTTTCCATCTTTATATTCTGGAACTATATCTATGATGCTTTTTTTTATGCAATATTCAATATCATTATTTAATCCTAAGGATTTCATTACTGAATAGTGAGATGCTTCTCGTACATAGCTTAAGATATTTATATTTTCTTTATATATCATACAGGCAGTCTTTGCTATATCTGTTAACTCTATATTTCTATTAATATCTAGCATTTGGTTAATTATATATCCACTACAAATAAAATCATCCATTGAAAAGTTTCCATTTGTTCCTGCATTAATAATAACCACATCATCATTTATATTAATCAATTTTTTCGCCACTGATTCTCCATTTATCATAGCACCTATAAAAACTCTTTTAGCCTCCATTGACTTTGTTAAAGCTCTTGTTCCATTTGTTGTAGTCATAAGCACTGTTTTGCCTTCAACTTTTTCTTTTGTATATTCTAATGGAGAATTTGATAGATCAAAACCTTCAATTTTAACAGCTTTTCTCTCTCCTCCTAAAATATAATTATCTCTACTAAGTTTCTTTGCATATTCCAGTGTTTCCTCAATAGTCAAATAAGGAATAACTTCTCTTGCTCCATTATCTAGTGCTGTTATAATTACAGATGTAGCTCTAAATATATCAATTATAACTGCAATCTTATTCATTACTCTGCTTTCAACTATATCATCTGCTGAAATTATAATATCTATTTTCATTTTACTTACTCCATTCCTAATCATTAGAATTAATATATAGTTACTCTCTGAAATTTTTTCCTTGCCATAAGTTGTTATCTTCTAGAGTCCTATCTATTGAATTTAAAACTTCCCATTTTTTTAAACTCCACATTGGTCCGATCAAGAGATCTCTTGGTGCATCGCCTGTTAACCTGTGAACTACCATGTCCTTTGGAAGTAGTGTTATTCCATGAGTCACAAGATCTATATAATCATCTTGCGATAGAAACTTAAGATCTCCTGCCTCGTATAACTTTACCATAGGTGTTTGCTTCATTAAATGTAGTAGATGCAGTTTAATTCCTTTAGCCCCTGAATGAGCTATATAATTTATTGTTTCTAACATATCCTCTTTAGTTTCACCCGGTAATCCTAAAATATCATGAACTACTACATCAATATTTCTCTCTTTTAATTTTCTCATTGCATTTTCAAATACATCTAATTTATATCCTCTATTAATTCTTTTAGCAGTATCATCATTGCTGGTTTGAAGTCCAAGTTCTATCCAAAGATAAATCTTATTGTTTATGTTCTCCAATAATTCTAATACATCCTCATCTAAGCAATCAGGTCTTGTTGCTATTGCGATAGCTACAACTCCCTCCTGATTTAATGCCTCTTCATATTTTCTTTTCAACTCATCAATAGGTGCATACGTGTTTGTGTAAGCCTGAAAATAAGCTATATACTTACCACTTTTCCACTTTTGTGACATCATATCCTTTATATCATGAAATTGCTTTGAAATAGACAATTCTCTGTCACCAGCATAATCTCCTGAACCTCTTTCACTACAAAAAAGACAGCCCCCATTACTTATCTTTCCATCTCTATTCGGACAAGAAAATCCTCCATCTAAAGATATTTTAAATACTTTTTCACCAAATTTATTTCTTAAAAAATAGTTTAAACTATGATATCTTTTTCCATCCCAAAAACTGTTCATATTTCCTCCTCTTTATGTGTCTAATATACCTTCTTTAAATATTGTAACATTTAAAGAATAAATTAAAAGTAAACCTTATATATTTAATAAAAGGAACATTCTTTAAGGGGGATAAATATTGAAAAAGGAAATAGTAAAAGTATTTCAAGTTGCCACTGTGTTTATCGGAACAATAGTTGGGGCTGGTCTTGCTTCTGGAAAAGAAATCACAGAATTTTTTACTCAATACGGTATATCTAGTTTCATAGGAATTATAGGTTGTGGTATTTTCTATATCTTAATAAGTTCTATAATTTCTAGAATAAGCATTAATTATAATCTTAGCTCTTATAGTGATGTTATGAATATAATAAGTCCTAATATATTTGGTAAAATCACTGGTTTTATAACAACTCTCTTTCTTATTTCCAGCGCATCTATAATACTTGCTGGAAGTGGTGCTTTGATACATCAGTTTTTTGGAATACCCAAGATAATTGGCTCACTGATAATGATTGCAATAGCCATATTTTTTCTACTTAGAGATACTGAAGGATTAATTGAAGTTAATTCCTTTATTGTTCCAGGTTTAATTTGTACTCTTACTTTGATTACAGTTTTATATTTTGCATTTTGTAGAAATACAGTTTCGTTAGATAATATCGCTAGCTTTCCAAAACAAAAAACTGGAATCTTTATTTCAACAGTACTTTATGCTGGATATAATACACTTTCAGCCTCAGGAGTCCTAGTACCACTTAGCACTCAAATGAAGAAAAGTAAAATAATGATTACTGGAATAGTAACCGGCGCAATTGGACTAACTATACTTTGTTTAATGATAAATTTATTATTAACAATTAATCAACCTTATATATATAAATATGAGATACCTTTACTTTTTGTCGCTAATAGATTTGGTAACTTAATTCAAGCATTGTTACTCGTGATAATCTGGTTGGAGATGTTTTCTACTGAAGTTTCTGACATATATTCCATAAGTAAAACCCTAGAGCAAACATTTAATATAAAATTTAAAAAAGCAATTTTTATCGTAATAAGTCTTGCTCTTTTAATTTCCCAATTTGGATTTGGAACTCTTATAACTAAACTATATCCTATATTTGGGCTATTAAGTTTGATTTTTATATTCCAATGTATACTATTCTTTTTTAAGCATAAAAAAGATTTTTCTAACACGACTCAAATCAAATAATTATGATATACTTTTTATAAAATATATTAATAATTATTCTTAAAGGATTTGATATAAATGAATTATCTAGATTTATTAAATGAATGTACTTTATGTAATAGAGATTGTAAAGTAAATAGAAATAATGGTGAAATAGGATATTGCAAAGCTAGCAATATCCTAAAAGTGGCTAAGGCTTCCCTTCATCTTTGGGAAGAGCCACCTATTTCACAAGGAAATGGTTCTGGTACTGTATTTTTTTCTCACTGTAATCTAAAATGCGTATTTTGCCAAAACTATAATATAAGTCAGGGGATTAGTGTTAATTCATCTTCTTCTGATTTTAATAAAAATAGTATTAAAAACACATCAATTGTTGGTGCAGAAATATCTATTGAAAGACTTTCTGAAATTTTTCTAGAACTTCAGAAAAAAGGTGCAAACAACATTAACTTAGTGACTCCTACTCATTATGTTCCTCAAATAATTGAATCCTTAAAAATAGCTAAAAAAAATAATTTAACTATCCCAGTTCTTTATAATACCAATAGTTATGATTCTATTGAAACTATAAAATTATTGGATGGATACATTGATGTTTATTTGCCGGACTTCAAATATTTTGATAATAAATATTCTCTAAAATACTCTAAAGTTAATGATTATGCTTCCAATACTATCAAAATAATAGATGAAATGCTAAGACAAGTTGGCACTCCCAATTTTGATTCAAAAGGAAATATACTAAAAGGAGTTGTTGTAAGGCACCTAATGCTTCCTGGACTCCTTTTTGATTCAAAAAAAATAATAGATATTCTATATAATAGATATAAAACCGATATTTATATAAGTCTAATGAATCAATATATTCCTATGTTTAATGCTTGCGATTATCCAGAAATAAATAAGAAGCTTAATCCAAAACACTACGATAGCCTAATCAATTATGCTTTAGATATTGGCGTAGTTAATGGATTTATACAAGATGAAGGTGCTAACATATCTGATTTCATTCCTGAATTTAATCTAGAAGGAATAGAAAAATAAATTTTTATCATACATATATCTTCTAATAATTTCATTAATTATAGCAGCTCCTATTCTAATCACAGCTATATAATGTAGCTGACAGAGAAAATGGGAACTGCTTCTACATCTAAAAACCATCTTAATATAATTCTAATAATAAAATTTAGGAATTCCTCTTTTATTATCTAAACCTGGTATAATCGGAGGCATAAATTCATTCATTCCAAGCGTACTTCTTAAACTTGAAGAATCTCTAAGTTCTGCTATCCTTGATACTCCAACATAGATGTCCGATATTCTATACCATGTTGCATAATCAACAATTCCGGTTTGTGGTAATGTAAATATTTGTTGAAATGTTTTTACTGCATCTGCTGTCTTTTGATTAAACTGTCCATCCTCAGCAACCTTAGGTATCAAAGGATAATTTCTAGCTATTCTATTCAATTGATTCTGGATAGTTCTTACTGCTGGACCTGAAGATCCTATAGTAAGCGGTTCACCAGGGTATGACTGTGGGCTTCCAGAAACTTTTTCAGCTGTAGTTAGTTCGATATCATTTCCATAATAATTTTTCAAAATATCATATGGAACCATTCCTTGTTGAGCTAATTGCTGACTTCCCCATTGGCTTAACCACTGAGGGCAGGTAACACTCTTTCCATCACAATATTGTGTCAAAAGTGGTTGTTTAGCTCCAACTCTCTTTATATAAGTAGAAAATATTTCATCTACAATAGCACTTATACTATCGTAAATATTTCTTCCATAATTAAATGCGTGATCATAAGCTGTTGAACTGGTAATATCAAAATTCTTTCCTTTTCCTCTGTACCATTCAGTATAAATTCTATTTAGCGTAAATGATACAATGCAGAATACATTTGCTCTTATAGCAGATTCATTCCAAGTTGAATATATTTCACTGGAAGCAACATTTTTAATATAATCTTTAAAAGGTACTTTATAATTTGGTGCTGATGGATCATTTGGCCCACCTTGGTGTACAATAATATATTCTGGAACTATTGGTTGAGGCAATACAACTCCAGAACTTGGTGGGGGTAACTGCTTTTCTGGATCCTCTGGTATTTTAGGTGGAAAATTTCCATTCAATGTATTTGGTTGTATATTTATAACCTCTTGTCTCATCATTCCCCTTCCTAAGTTACTTGTCAAATTACAAATCTGATAGGCAACCTGTGTAGGAAATACTTGACATCCTCTTATTACTATTGGGTTAAATCCATCTCTTTCAACCGTTATATCATATAAACTATAAGGCACTTGGTTGCTATTAGGATTCAAAGAATATTCTAAAGGTGGCGCTGTCAATTCAATTATTTGTGTCAATCCAACTGAATCTGTAACTAGCTGAATACTATTAACACTTTCAGCGCCTTGTGGTGTTCTTACAGTTATTCTGGCTCCATCAATTGGAATATAATCCTCCCCCCTGAAACATTGAATCTTTAACCTACCGATATTTGTTGAGGTATTTCCACTATTCGTATTCTCCATAACTTCCCTCTTTATATTTTTTCTCAAAATATTATATTTATTAGGTACGCTATTTGTTACCTGTATATCTCTTGAATTTATATTTCCTCTAGTCAAAATAGCATTTAAATCATTTTGTAACGCTCTTAAACTGTTGAATATACATACTTCACCATATCCCCATGAGGGATTTGGATATGTTACATCTGTACGTCTTCTTCTGGCTCCTCTTAATAAATAATATTTTAACCTTTGACCAAACAAATATGGATCATTTCCTTTAACTATTCCCCATTGCATCATTAACGCACATATTCCAGATACTTGAGGAGTAGCCATTGATGTACCTGTTTTATTATCGTATCCACCATTTGGTACCGGCCCTGCAATATCCTCTCCTGGGGCTACTAAATCAGGTCTTACTATATTCTGATCTTGTGCACCTCTTCCACTGAATGATGATAAATTATTGGTTCTATAATTATAACTTCCTACAGCTATTATATTATCTACTGTTGCTGGTATGCCAAGCGTATTATATTGATTAGGTTCTAAAAATTTAGTTGCAGGATTTAATCCTTCTAAAACCGGAAGCCATATTGAATATGCTCCTAAGTATTCATTCGTAACATTTATTTCTAATGTCCATACACCTTCAACAAGAAAGCCAGATCTAGCAGAAAGAATTATTCTGATTTCACTATTCAATTCAAAAGGTTTAGGTCCAGATATATATATATCGTATCTATCACTCCCTATTGTTCCTTGAATGTAACCTTCTTGTATATTAATATTTCCAGTTCCTTGGCTTGTTGGATTTATTATATTAACTGATATATTAGGTAATATTGTCTTATAAAAATTCATTACTATTGATTTTTCTTCGCTTGCTATATTAAAAATTTGCCTTTGTGTTTTAACTAATTGTCCGCCAACATGATGACCTGCATCACCTTCATTTCCTGCCGCAATAACAATAGATACTCTTTCCAAGTTAGATATAGTCCTAATGTATTGCTCTAGTAAGCTGCTTCCATCGTGTGCTCCATCATTAGTGCTAAGACTAATACTAATAACTAGCGGCATATTCAGTTCTTTACCTCTATCTATAAGAAATTTGATTCCCTGCATAATCTGAGAGCTTAAGATTGCAGTTCCCCTAGCAGCTTTAACCATTGCTATAGACGAATTAGGAGCTACACCTCTATACATAGGATTTATTCTTCCCCCACCACATGCGATTCCTGCAACGTGAGTTCCATGTCCACTATTGTCTATTGATGGAACTACTGAGAATGGATTATTGGATTTTATTGCTTCATTTATCATTTGCTTATTATATACATTTCCCCCTGTACTTAAATCATAAATGTATTCTATTCTAGTGGATGTTCCGGTCGAATCCATAAAAGCAGGGTGAGTATAATCTATCCCAGAATCTACAAAGCCGACTAATATCCCTTCACCTGAAACATCAAAATTTGGAGCCAATTGAAGTATACAGGATGCCCTATTACTTTCTTGGTCTTGCTCATATAAGTTCTTTGGTAATTCTATATATTGAATAGAATTACTCATTGATAGCTGTTCTAATTTATCTCTGGGTATATTAACAACAGCAAAGTTAAATCCTAAATCCTGAAAAGTTCCTCCTAAGCCTTCAACAAATGATTTTGTTTGTTCTTGAGTATCTCTATATAAAATAGTGAGCTCCACATTGTTACCCTGACTCTGATACTTATAACCTAGTTCATCTAATATAGCTTTTGGAACATTAGCTAATAATCCTATTGATGCATCTACCTTTGAAGATATTTGTGTCTCCAATTCAGGCATAATTACCACACCTTAATTAAATATATTCATAGATATACTATGCAATTAAATGTTTTAATGTAACAAAAACAGAGAATAACTGAAAAATTCAATTATTCTCTGTTTCTACCTACGCTTTAATTCTTCAATATAAGAGTTCTTACATTAGTTGTTTATAATGTAATTTCTAGTCTTTCTAATTTAGCAATTACATCTACTTCTTTTAATTCCATGGTTTCAGTAAGAAGACTTCCAGCATTGCTTACTAAAAGTAATTTAGAATTACCTAATACCTTTATTTGTCTTACTTTCCTTTTTCCCTTATAATCTATTAAGAAAAATCCGCTATTACTTATATCCTTCACAGCATGTGCAAATGCAACATCACCCTTTAGCATTCTAAATCCATTCATTTCATCATCTTCAATTTCTAAATAAAATACTTTATCTTGAGGATAATTCTCGATTTTATTTGAATGAATAGGCATCTCTTTAGAACCCTTTTTATTAGATAGTGAATAATCATATATTGGAACACTTCTAAGTACTGATGAGAAAGCATCAGTCCAAACTTCTGAACTTTCTACATTTCTTTTAGGAACTTCCTTTAAAGTTTTTCTTTCTTCCATCAATACTTCATCGGTAACAACCATGCTTATGTCATTTAAATCAGCTTTTAATACCTTGCCCGCTTTATCTATTAGTGATTCAGGTGCAACTTTTCTTCCCATTTCAACTTCATTTAAATATTTTTCTGCTACACCTAGTTTTTTAGCTAAAGCTTTAACCGTAAGTCCGCTCTTTTCTCTAGCTTGTTTTATATTTTCTCCTACACGACTCACTTTACTTTCTCCCCTTTTGTTGTTCTTTATACCATTCTCTTTCTTCAATTAAGTGCTCTAATAGATATTTAAAAGTCCACTTGTAATTCTGTGCTGTAGATACAGCAAGTACTCCACCTTGAATAAAGCTTCTAATATATCTAATAGTAACTTTCAATTGTTCATCCTTAAATCCATTGAAAATTAGTGCCTTTTCACTCAACTGCATTTCATCGTAAGAATCTTCATTTTTGTTTCCATTAATTATATCTTCTAATGTCATTAAAGTCATATTCTTATTAATTTCTATAACTTTAATATTCTGACTCTCAATTTTCTTAATTTCATCCTCTTTTAATCCATACGCTAATATACATTTATTATTTGTAGCCATCCATGACACCTCTCTTCTTTTTACTTACTATAGTCTTGTAGAATGGTATTTTTTACTCTTCAATTATTTCAGGCTCTTTTATTTCTTCCCCTTGCATATCTACTGTAACACTTTTTATTACTTGATCTTCATAAGGCCTATCTGACATATCAGTTTTTTGTGCAACAATCTTATCGGCTACTTCCATTCCTTCAATAACCTTACCAAATGATGCATACTGGCCATCTAAATGTGGAGCATCAGCTACCATAATGAAAAATTGGCTTCCTGCTGAATCTGGATGCATAGCTCTAGCCATTGATAATACTCCTCTTGTATGTTTTAAAGTATTCTTAAAACCATTGCCTGTAAACTCTCCCTTTATTGAATATCCTGGGCCACCAATGCCTGTTCCTTCTGGGCATCCCCCTTGAATCATGAAATTTGGAATAACTCTATGAAATATTAGACCATCATAAAATCCTCTATTGATTAAGTCTACAAAATTCCTCACTGTATTTGGTGCTGCCTCAGGATATAATTCTGCTTTTATAACTCCACCATTTTCCATAGTCATTGTAATAATTGGATTCTTCATCTTTAAATATTCTCCTCTCGATATCAATCTTAATTAGTATTATTATCTAAAACATAAATTTAAATTCATCCTTATATTATATATCTCAATAAATCTGAATCATATTTATATTTTAAAATTAATTAAACTATAACAAAAATCTATCACTTTATCATCATTTATTGAATTACAAATTTCTATATTCCCCTTTTCTTTAGAATCATTTAGTAAACCACTTTCAATTAACTTCCTCTTCAATTCTTGAGCAGTACCAAATCCACCATCAATAAGAGGTATTTCCTTTCCAATAACGTTTGATAAAGCCTTTTTTATAAATGGATAATGAGTACATCCAAGAACTATGGAGCTTATATCATTATCTAAGTAACCTTTGAACTTTTCCTTTAAGTAATACTCTAGATCTTCGCCCTCTACTATTCCCTGTTCTATAAATTCTACTAACCCTGCACATGGTAATGATATTATATTAGCCTCATTTTTATATTTATCCATTAATAATTTAAATTTCTTTTCCCTCAATGTCATAGGCGTTGCCATTATTATTATTTGACCTTTTCTATTTAACTTAACAGCTGGCTTTAATGCTGGCTCTATTCCTATTATGGATATCTGTTTATATTTACTTCTAATCTCTTCTATTGCTGCACTAGTTGCAGTATTGCAGGCTATTACAACCGCTTTAACATTTTTACTTAGTAAAAACTCAACAGCATCAATTGTAAGATCTCTTACCTCACTTACTTTCTTAGTTCCATAGGGTGCATTCTTTGAATCTCCGAAATATATAAAGTTTTCATTAGGCATGATAGATATTGCTTCTCTCATCACGCTTAAACCTCCTACCCCTGAATCAAAAAATCCTATGGGGTCAGTTTTTATATTCAAAACGTCCTCACTCCATTTTTTCAAATATTTATGTATGCACAAATAACTAATCAGATATATGAAACCACATTTCAAATCTAAAAATAATTTTGGTTGAATCTTAAGTATTAACTAATATTTAAAATTACAATAATAAAAAAGTAAACATAAATCTGATTTATTATTCTTTAATATATTTTATCTACAAATATTTTATTACTTTATTTATCCAATGTCTATAATTTCTGCTTTCCATCTACTCAATTTGATAATTAAATGAATTATCAAATATTAACTTATTTACATAACCTTTTTAATTACATTATTAAATATAATTTTATCAAAAAACTCTATATCATTCAGAATAAACGTCTTTTTATATAAAAATATTTTCATAATATATGCGAATTTTAGATATTATTTTAAGATTTTTGCATTATCATTGTATAAATTTACATGTTATTTATGATATAATGATTATTATTAATTTGGTGAGGTATAATCATGCGATTAATTCCAATTGAATGTGTAAGAGAAAATTCATTGCTAGGCAAAGACATATATACCCCTGATGGTAGATGTCTACTTAGAGCTGGTATTCTGTTAAACGATATTATGTTGCAAAAAATTAAGGAATATAAAATATTCTCTTTATATATAATTGATGACTATAGTTCTGCTGAAATTGAAGATGTTATAAAGCCAGAATTAAGGCAAAAATCTATATCTGTAATTAAAGAAACATTCTCTGATATAGAAAGAATAGCTTCTGTTCATAAATTTGAAAAGAGGAGTATTAGTGAGTATACAAAGCAGGAACAACAATATTTCAATTCAATTACTAATATAGCAGAAGAGTTATTAGATAATGTTTTATCAAATAAAAATATACTGATTTCTTTAGTTGATATAAAGAGCATGGATAATTATACTTATGCTCATTGTGTAAATGTTGCTGTAATATCACTTATACTTGGAATCAGCTTAAATTTATCTAAGCGCAATCTAACTTATCTCTGCATTGGTGCGCTAATTCATGATATAGGAAAATCATTTATTCCAAGTGAAATTCTTCAAAAGCCAGGTAAATTAACACCTGAAGAATTTGAAGTAATAAAAAATCATTCTCTATATGGATATAAATTTTTGAATAACTTTTTTAGCTTAAGCTCTCATATCAAACTTATAGTTCTGCAACATCATGAGAGATTTGATGGACTAGGTTACCCTAATAGTATATCTGGTAATAAAATCAGCTATCTCGCTAGAATTGTAAGTATTGCAGATGTTTATGATGCATTAACTTCTGACAGGCCTTATAAAAGAGCTATGTGTCCTAGTGATGCACTCGAATACTTAATGTCAAATGCCGGAACACTCTTTGATCATGATATGCTTAACGTATTCTGTAAAATTGTTATCCCATTCCCTCAGGGAACAATTGTAAGCCTTAGCAATGGTGATGTAGGAGTAGTTGAAGAGACTATGCCTAACTTTCCATTAAGACCAACTATAAAAATACTTAAAAGCGATTATCCTAATAAAATTGGTTCTAAAGTCAATTTAATAGAAAATCTTTCAATTGTCATTTCTGATATAAAATATGAAATATAAAATAAGCTACTAAATTATAAAATTTTTGTAGCTTATTTTTTATATATTCTTTAATTTTTCACTAGTTAATGAATGAAAGTTTAGATATATAGTATGAAAATTCATCTAGATTTTATGTACTTTAATTTATGCTTCTTCTATTTAGAAATGGATTCAAATTTGCTAATGCTTCAGCTTCTTTAAAACTTTTAGCTCTAAAAACTAACGTCCAACCATTTTTATCATACTTTCCAGCACACATTATGTATTTTTCTTGTTGTTTTATGTAATTACCCTGTTTATCTATAATTAAGCTTCTAATATTATCAATGCTTTTACAGTTTAACTTAACAAAAAAATTTCCCGATTCGTTCATAATACACATCTCCTTAGCAAACATATGTTCATTAATTGTATTATACAGAACATATGTTCACTTGTCAATATTTCCTTTTAATAATATATTTCATGAAAAAAACTAGGATATCATCTGTCATATCCTAGTTTTAATTTTTAAATAAGTGCAGTAACTTGATTAGTCTTTTTAATACCGCTTTAACTCATTAATTTTTATTTTGCTATATTGAATACTTCCAAATCCTTATTCTCATCAAACTTCTCAAGTTCCACATCTGCAATTGCTCTTAATGTATCTAATGCTGTAATTACTCCTAAGTTTCTCTCAACTGCTGCTCTTCTTATTAAGAAACCATCTCTTTTCGAATCATTTCCTTTTGTTGGAGTATTTACAACTAGGTCTACTTCTCTGTTTTTAACTATATCTAAAATATTTGGTTCTTCTTCATCTATCTTTCTTATTTCTTCTACTTCTATACCTGCTTCCTTCAATAAAGCGCAAGTTCCTGATGTTGCAATAAATTTGTATCCTACTGATGCTAGATCTTTTGCTATTGGTAGGAATTCTGCCTTATCATGCTTATTTATTGTAGCAAGTATTTTTCCTTTTTCCTTTGAAGGATACATATACGCTCCAACAAATCCTTTGTAAAGTGCTTCCTTTATGTTTCTACCAACTCCTAAAACTTCTCCTGTTGATCTCATTTCAGGTCCTAAGCTTACTTCAACATTAGGTAACTTTTGAGTTGAGAATACTGGAACTTTAACTGAAACTAGTTCAGGTTCCTTATATACATCTATTCCATATCCCAATTCCTTTAATTTAGCGCCAAGCATTACTTGTGTAGCTAAATCTACTATTGGAACTCCACTTACCTTGCTTATATATGGTACTGTTCTTGATGCTCTTGGATTAACTTCAATTACATATAATTCTCCTTCAAATTCTATGAATTGAATATTTATCATACCCTTTATCCCAATTGCTAATGCTAATTTTTTAGTATACTCTAATACATCTGCTTTAATTTTGTCAGATATATTTTGGCTTGGATACATAGTTACACTATCCCCTGAATGAACTCCAGCTCTTTCTAAGTGTTCCATGATACCCGGTATTAAAATATTCTCTCCATCTGATATGGCATCTACTTCTATTTCTCTACCCATTAGATATTTATCTATAAGTATTGGATTTTTACTGTCTTTAGCGAAAGCATTTTCTAAGTAGTATGTTAACTCTTCTTCGTCATGAGTTATTTCCATTCCTTGACCACCAATTACATATGAAGGTCTAACAAGTACTGGGAACTTTAATCTCTTAGCTTCTTCTAATCCTTCTTCTAAAGACCATATTCCTTTACCTTTTGGTCTTGATATTCCTAATCTTTCTAGTAATTCATCAAACTTTTCTCTATCTTCAGCCATATCTATTTGATCTGCTGTAGTTCCAAGCGTTACAATATTTTGTTCCTTTAAGAAGTTTGCAAGCTTAATAGCTGTTTGACCACCAAATTGAAGTATTACACCATCTGGTTTTTCTTTTTCTATTATATTTAAAACATCTTCTTCCGTTAATGGCTCAAAATATAACTTATCTGATACATCAAAATCAGTACTTACTGTTTCTGGGTTGTTATTAACTATAATAGTTTCAATTCCAAGTTTCTTTAGTGCTTTTACGCAATGTACTGACGCGTAGTCAAATTCAATACCTTGCCCTATTCTTATTGGACCTGAACCTATAACTATAACTTTTTTATTATTTGATACTTCTACTTCATCATATTGCTCATAAGTTGAGTAATAGTATGGAGATAATGCTTCAAATTCTCCTCCACAAGTATCAACCATTTTATATGAAGGCTTTATACTCCATATGTCTCTTAATCTATATACATCGTCTGGACTAACCTTTAGCATATCAGCTATAGCTTTATCAGAAAATCCTTTTTTCTTTAAATGATGTAACCATTCCTTATCTAAATCTTCTATTTTACTTAATTTTAATCTTTGTTCTTCTTCAACTATCCACTTTATTTTTTCTAAGAAAAACATATCGATTCCAGTAATTTTATTTATTCTATCTATCATGTAATCTCTTCTTATCATCTCAGCTAATGCAAAGATTCTTTCATCATCAGGCTTCATTACTATGCTCTTTAATTTTGAAATACTATATTCTTTAAATTTATTATGATCTAATGAATATTTTCCTATTTCTAAGCTTCTAATTCCTTTTAAAAACGCCTGCTCAAAATTGGCTCCAATAGCCATAATTTCTCCAGTTGCCATCATTTTTGTTCCAAGTTCTCTGTCAGCACCAAAGAATTTATCGAAAGGCCATTTTGGTATTTTTACTACAACATAATCAAGTGTTGGTTCAAAACACGCATATGTTTTTTGTGTAACAGCATTTTTTATTTCGTCTAATCCATATCCAAGAGCTATTTTAGCAGCAAGTTTTGCAATAGGATATCCTGTTGCTTTTGATGCTAGTGCTGAACTTCTTGAAACTCTCGGATTTATTTCTATAACTGCATATTCAAAACTATTTGGATTTAGCGAGAACTGTACATTACATCCACCTTCAATTCCAACTGCATTTATTATATTTATTGATGCTGTTCTAAGCATTTGATATTCTTTATCTGAAAGAGTTTGTGATGGAGCTACAACTATACTATCTCCAGTGTGTATACCAACAGGATCTATATTTTCCATATTACATACAGTAATACAGTTTCCATAAGAGTCTCTCATTACTTCGTACTCTACTTCTTTCCACCCCTTAACGCTCTTTTCAAGTAGAACTTGACCAATTGTGCTTAGTTGAAGTCCCGATTCTAATATTGTTCTAAGTTGTTCCTCGTCATCAGCGATACCACCGCCAGATCCTCCTAATGTATAAGCTGGTCTAACTATAACTGGATAACCAATCTTATTAGCGAACTCCAAACCTGCAGTTAAGTCAGTTACAATTTCACTCTTTATAACTGGTTCTCCAATCCTATTCATCATATCTCTAAATAACTCTCTATCTTCACCTTCTTTAATTGATGCAATAGAGGTTCCGATTACTTTTACATTGTATTTTTCTAATATACCAGAATCATGTAATTCTACTGCAAGGTTAAGTCCTGTTTGACCACCCATTCCTGCAAGTAAGCTGTCTGGTCTTTCCTTAGCTATTACTTTTTCAACAAATTCTAATGTTAATGGCTCTAAATAAACTTTATCTGCAACTTCTTTATCAGTCATTATTGTTGCAGGGTTTGAATTTACAAGTACAACTTCTATACCTTCTGATTTTAATGCTTCACAAGCTTGAGTTCCAGAGTAATCGAACTCTGCTGCTTGACCTATGACTATCGGACCTGATCCTATAACTAAAACTTTTTTTATATCTTTATTTAATGGCATTTTACTAAAACCTCCTATAGTGCATATTCTAAGAACTTATCAAATATATATTCACTGTCTTTTGGACCTGCTGATGCTTCTGGATGAAATTGAACTGAGTATATTGGTAAAGTCTTATGTTTCATTCCTTCTACAGTTCCATCATTTATATTAACGTGAGTAACTTCCATGTCATCTGGTAACTTCTCTACTACATACCCATGATTTTGCGAAGTTATATGCACAATATTAGCTTCTAAATCTTTAACAGGATGGTTGCATCCTCTATGTCCAAACTTCAATTTAGTAGTTTTACCACCTAACGCTAATCCCAATAATTGATGCCCTAAGCAAATACCTGTTATTGGTTTCTTTCCAACTAATTTTTTAATATTTTCTATGGCAAAATCTAAATCTTCTGGATCCCCAGGTCCATTAGATAAAAATATTAAGTCCGGGTTAATATTTAAAACTTCTTCTGCTGTTGCTGTTGCTGGGAATATAGTTAATTTGCAGCCTCTCTTTTTGAAATTCCTTATTATATTAGTCTTTATACCGAAATCCATAACCGCAATATGTTTTCCTGTTCCTTCAACCACATAAGACTTATTTGTTGTAACAGTCTTTACAGCTTCCTTAGTAGAAAATCCTGCTATTTTTTCTTTCACATATTCATCGTCAACATCTTCTAGTGCTATAAGACCTCTCATAGTACCACTATTTCTTAAAACCTTAGTTAAAGCTCTTGTATCTATTCCTTCCAAGCCAATAACTTTTCCTTGTTTTAAAAAATCTTCAAGTTCTAATTCACATCTAAAGTTACTTGGCATATTACATTTTTCTCTAACAATAAAACCCCTTACTTTTATTGAATCAGACTCCATATCTTCAAGGTTTATCCCATAATTCCCTATTAAAGGGTAAGTCATCGTTACTATTTGTCCGTAATAAGATGGATCAGTAAGTACTTCTTGATAACCTGTCATTCCAGTTGTAAATACTACTTCTCCGACGCTTTCTTTTAGATATCCAAAAGCTTTTCCTTCAAAAATCATGCCGTTTTCTAATATAAGCTTTGCTTTCATACTTAAGCCTCCTACAAATATATTTTTGCTAAAACTACACCTTATGAATCTTTGTTTAATATAAAACAAAAGGATAATAAAGAGATTTCAGAAAACCTGATCTCTTCACTATCCTGTGATATACCATACAAATATTTGAATTCAAAAAATAAGCTATGAAATTTTTCATTCAGCTTTCAAATATCATAGTCATGCTTCCCTTTTTGGCCTCACAGGACCAAGTTAAAGTGTATCTTAACTTTTAAAATTTCTCTTTCTAACTATTCTAGTTGATAGATAATCCTGTGTCAAGATAATTTAAGGATAGTTTAATATTTAATATAATTATTTTTATTTATTACTTATTGTCTATTGCTTATTTATCTTTAATTTATTCAATATATAAATCTTATCATAAAAATAAGATTATATAAAGCATAAAAATACACTTATTTGAATTTTTATTCATATTCTTTTTATTTCAGATATAAATATACCATTAATTCAAATAATTACTTTTGTATGTTAATCCTTAATTATATGTGAATTAAAATATGTATCCCAATTAAGTAACTAAATATTTATTATGATAATGCTATATTTAAATCGATATAATGCATGCATATTTATATAAAAAAAAGAATAATAGCTAATATAAATACTAACTATTATTCTTTAATATAATTTTTCTTCCTAACGCTCTAGGGATTAATTTATTTCCTAAAATCAACAGCTTATTTTTATATCCTGGAATAATTATTGTCTTGCCCATTGAAAATTCTCTGTAAGCACATTTTGCTATATCACTAGCATTCATTAAATATCTTTTAGATCTTTGTGATTTTTTTATACCAGCCTTCTCTTGAAATGATGTCCTTACAGGCCCAGGGCAAAGGCAACTTACCCTGATTCCCAAATCTTTCAACTCATCATGTATTGCTTCTGTTAATGATAAAACATATGCCTTGCTTGAATAATATATAGACATTTTAGGACCACCAATAAATGCTGCTGTTGATGCCACATTTAAAATGCCTCCATGTCTTCTCTCAACCATCTTTTTAGAAAAGTACTTTGTAAGCATAGTCAATGCGGTAATATTTATATTTATTATCTTTTCTTCAAGTCCCTCTTCTAAATCATGAAAAAAACCAAAGCAACCTATGCCTACATTATTTATTAAATTATCCACAATTAAATTCTTTTCTTCCACAACTTCTATTATCTTTTTATAACCTTTATCCACAGATAGGTCACATTGAATTATTTCCACAATTACTCCATATTGATCTTCAAGCCTACTTTTAGTATTCCTTAGCTTAATTTCGTCTTTTGCTATAATAATTAAATTATCTTTATTTTTGGCATAGATTTTTGCTAACTCAAATCCAATTCCGTCACTACCACCAGTTATTAATGTATATCTGTTTAAATCAGTCATTATAATCCTTCCTTTTAAGATATTCTATTAGTTTACAAGCTATATTTCCTTGCTATTACCTTAGAATTATAATCATGTTCATACTCCATTTATACACAAATGATTGCTAATTGCAAATTTATATAATTTATGTTATCATATAATTAATAAAATATTCAGAAAATTTAGGCAGTTACAGTTAATTCTGAATTGACCTATCTCAAATTTAACACTACTTTTTCTAAAAATGTACTTATCATTTGATAAGTACATTTTGTTTTTGTATATATGATTTTAACTGGTTTGTCCATAATTTAAAATTGTTTAATTATAAGTTCTGCTGTTTTTATATTAGTAACAACAGCTACATTATGTACATTACAAACTCTAAGCAATGCTGATACATCTGGTTCATGAGGTTGCGCTGTCAATGGATCTGTAAAAAATATTACTAGATCAATCTTTCCTTCTGCAATACGACCACCTAATTGTTGATCTCCTCCATATGGACCAGATAAATATCTCTTAACTTCAAGACCTGTTGCTTCTGATATCTTCGTTCCAGTTGTTCCTGTAGCAACTAGCTCATATTTAGCTAGTACATCCTTATACTTCTTTGAAAATTCAATAATATCTTCCTTCTTTTTGTCATGTGCTATTAATGCTATTTTCACAATTGTCATCCCCCTTTTTAGATCCATTTGATACGTTTTCACATTGGATTATACTATACTTTTTTATAGTTATAAAGTCTATTTAATATTATTATTTTATCATATAAATATTTACATATTATTACAACACACTTTATATATTTTAAGATTATTTCCTTGGCAATACTTAATTATGTTGATTTATTCATGAAAATATTAATTTAGTATCTTTAATTATTATAATATATAAGAATATAAAGAATATCATGCAATAATATCCTTTATATTCTCTGTATTATCTTATTTGGCCATTTCCATAAATGATATATTTGATTGTTGTTAATTCTTTAAGTCCCATTGGACCTCTGGCATGTAACTTTTGAGTGCTTATTCCTATTTCTGCACCAAAACCAAACTCTGAACCATCTGTAAATCTTGTTGACGCGTTAACATATACAGCTGCTGCATCAACTCTTTGTAAAAACTTTTGTGAATTTTTATAGCTCTCTGTAATAATTGCTTCCGAATGCCCTGTTCCATATTTATTTATATGCGAAATTGCTTCATCTACATCTTTAACTACTTTTACGGCAATTATATAATCTAAATATTCTTTTCCCCAATCCTCTTCAGCAGCTTTCTCAATGTCGTTAATTATAGATTGTGATACTTCATCACCTTTAACAGCAACGCCGTTTTCTCTTAAGGCATTAACCACTATCGGCAAAAAGTCCTCCACTATCTTTTCATTTATAAGTAACTTTTCAGCTGCATTACAAACAGAAGGTCTTGATGCTTTTGCATTAATAACAATGTTTTTTGCCATTTCAAAATCGCAGTCTCTATCTACATATATATGACAATTGCCTGTTCCTGTTTCTATAACTGGAACAGTAGCATTTTTAAGAACAGCTTGAATTAATCCTGCTCCACCTCTTGGAATAAGAACATCTATAAACTCATTTAACCTCATCATTTCAGTTGCAACTTCTCTACTTGTATCTTCTACTAGCTGTACTGAATCCTTAGGCAAACCAGATCTTTCAATTCCTTTTGTTAATGCCTTAACTATAGCTTTATTAGAATTAATAGCTTCACTTCCGCCTCTTAGAATAACAGCATTTCCAGTCTTTATACAAAGCCCTGCTGCATCACAAGTTACATTAGGCCTTGCTTCATAAATTATTCCAATAACTCCTAACGGTACTCTCTTCTTACCTATTTGTAATCCATTAGGTCTTTGCCACATAGATATTACCTCACCTATTGGATCTTGAAGTTTTATGACATCTTTAAGCCCTGCTGCCATGCTTTCTATTCTTTCATCTGTAAGAGCTAATCTATCTAACATAGCTTTTGAAGTACCTTTTGATACTGCTATATCTAAATCCACTTGATTAGCTGATATTATGTCTCCTTTTGCCTTTATCAATTCCTCTGCCATAATCATAAGTGCATCATCTTTTTGCTTTGTTGATGCAATACCAAGATCATAAGAAGCATTTTTAGCATTTTGTCCTTTAATTATTAACTCACTCATTTTTAGCCCCCATTTCTTATTTTACCTACGATACAAATAAAGTTCCTATTTCTTCACCATTCAAAATATCTATTATTATATCTGGTTCACTTCCATTCGCTAAAATCATATCTACTCCTGCTTTTGTGGATGTCTTAGCTGCTGATAATTTTGTGATCATTCCACCAGTTCCTAGATTTGATCCTGCACCTCCAGCGCACTCTTCTAACTCAGGAGTTATTTCTCTAACTTCATTTAGTAATTTTGCACTCTCATTATTCCTTGGGTCTGAATCATAGAACCCATCTATATCAGATAAAATTATTAACAAATCTGCGTTAATTAATGATGCAACTATTGCCGATAGATTATCATTATCACCAAATCTAACTATATTCTCAATCTCATCTATTGAAACTGTATCATTCTCATTTACTATAGGAATTATCTTATTATCTAATAAAGTTTCAAATGTATTGCATACATTTTCCCTAATATGATCATCTTCTACTACATCTCTTGTGAGTAACACTTGCCCAACCACATGGCTATATTCTCCAAAAAATTTACTATATATATGCATTAGTTCGCATTGTCCAACTGCTGCTACTGCTTGCTTTTCTCTTATACTTTCGGGCTTTTCTTTCAATTTTAATTTATTAACACCAACAGCAACTGCACCTGATGTAACAAGCGTAACCTGCTTACCTGAATTAACTACATCAGATAATACGCGCGTTAGCTTTTCAATTCTACTTAAATTAATATTTCCATTATCATAAGTTAATGTTGATGATCCAACCTTTACTACTATTCTACTAGCATCTTTTAACCTTTGACGAAAGCCCATTTTTCCATCCCCTTAAAGTCTATTTATTCTTTATAATTTATCTTACTATACCTAATATATCTTATCAAGTTTTAAAAGATGTTTTATAATAAAACAATCTAGTTCCATATAAATGTAATTATGTTTTTATAAAAAAATAAGGATAAAAGGAATACTAAATTTATTTAAAATAAGTATTTCTTTTATCCCCTATATAATCTACTAGATTAATGCAACTTAAAATTCTGATTTAAATTATATATACAAATACACAAATAAAATGACAAAGGGTTCCCAACATAATAAATATATGAAATATTTCATGTCTTCCAAAGAGCCATACTTTTATTTTATCTGATTTTAATGCGTATATTATTCCACCTATTGTATACATTATTCCTCCAAGAACTAACCATGATAGTCCAAATGAAGATAAAACTTGAGACATTGGATATATGGCAAATACTGCAAACCACCCAATTCCTATATACATGCTACTGCTGAGCCATCTAGGACAAGTTACCCAACATAATTTAAATGCAATTCCGATTACTGCACATATTGTTACTGCTAGAAATAGATTTATTCCTACCTTTCCATTTAACGCCACTAGGCAAAATGGTGCATATGACCCTGCTATTAATATAAATATCATAGAATGATCCAATCGTTTTAGAATTTTTATTACTTTATCATTTGCTATTACTGAATGATATGTTGCTGATGCGCTATATAATAAAATCATACTTATCCCGAAAAATAAAACTGATACAAATGTTATTGTAGAACTTCCCCTTGTATATACCTTTACTAGCATTGCTATTAATGCAAATAATGATAGAACTGCTCCAATAAAATGAGTTAATCCATTAATAGGTTCTCTTAAATATTTCTCCATTCTTTTACCCTCCCATTTATTCCCACGTAGTTTTAATAACTACATGTTGCTATATTAGAATTATTTCATATTTTTTTTTATATTGCAACCCCATTTTTGTTTATTTTCTATTTATTAAATAGTATTTTACCCATAAATGCTTGAATTATCTACTTCTTTTCGATAATATTAAATTTATAATAATGACATAGTTTCTATTACTATGTGAGGAGTGAAATTATATGAATAACTTTAATATTGATGCATATATAAATTCACAAAAATCATCTAATAACATTAACTTAAATGATTTTCCTGAAATTGATTTATATATGGATCAAGTAATGCAGCTATTTGAAAGTAAATTAAGCTACACTAAAAGAAATGATGATGACAAAGTTCTTACTAAAACTATGATTAATAACTACGCCAAAGGTAATCTTTTAATGAAAATTAAAAATAAGAAGTATACTAAAAGTCATCTTATTTTAATGGGGTTAATTTACAATTTAAAAGGTGCACTGTCCCTTACAGATATAAAAACTATCTTGAGCCCCATAATTATTGCTTTTGAAAAAGAAGAAGAATATCCATTACATGATATATACCAATCCTTTCTTGATATATATGATTCAAACTTAGATGATTTAAAATCTTCCTCAACTAAAATTTATGATAATATTACAAATCTAATAAGTAATGAAGATAATTCTTTAGGAGACTATGAAGAAAAATTTCTGCTTATATGCGCATATGTTAGCATGAGTAATCTTTATAGACGTATGAGTGAAAAAATAATAGATGAATGTTTTGGGAGTACCAAAAATTATAAATAACATTAATTTTAATTAAGTAATAATACAAAAATTTAAAATTATAGAAATACTTAAAAATGCAAAAATCATTAATTATATGATATAATAAGCAACATGTAGTTAAACTATTTATACGATGCACAATTAAGGATGAAATTCCAAATTAATTTATGATAACATATTTTAACGATAAAAAGGATTTTTTCCCTAATTGTGCATTATTATAATTAAGAAGAAATGAGGTCGAAATATATTGATAAACGTATCAAATGTTAGTTTGAGATTTGGTGGACGTAAGCTTTTTGAAGATGTCAACCTTAAATTCACTCCAGGAAATTGTTATGGAGTTATTGGTGCTAATGGCGCTGGAAAGAGTACATTCTTAAAAATATTATCAGGTGAGGTAGAACCTAATACTGGTGAAGTTATAATTGCTCCTAACACAAGAATGTCTGTCTTGAAGCAAGATCATTATAAGTATGATAATTTTCAAGTCCTAGAAACTGTAATAATGGGGAATGAAAGACTATACCAAATAATGAAGGAAAAAGATGAAATTTATGCTAAACCTGACTTTTCTGATGAAGATGGAATTAAAGCATCTGAATTAGAAGGTGAATTTGCTGAACTTAATGGTTGGGAAGCAGAATCTGAAGCATCTTCGCTTTTACAAGGACTAGGTATAGGAACTGATCTTCACTTTAAAAATGTATCAGAATTGACTGGTGGAGAAAAAATTAAAGTTCTTTTAGCTCAAGCCTTATTTGGTAATCCTGGAATACTAATTCTAGACGAACCTACTAACGGTCTTGATTTAAAGGCTGTAAACTGGTTAGAAGACTTTTTAGGTAACTTTGATGGAACTGTTATAGTTGTATCGCATGATAGACACTTCTTAAATTCAGTTTGTACTCAAATGGCTGACGTTGACTTTGGAAAGATAAAAATTTATGTAGGTAACTATGACTTCTGGTATGAATCAAGTCAATTAGCTCTTCAAATGTCAAAAGATCAAAACAAGAAAAAGGAAGAAAAGATTAAGGAATTACAGGACTTTATTGCAAGATTTAGTGCTAATGCTTCTAAATCTAAGCAGGCTACTTCTCGTAAAAAACTTTTGGATAAAATTACTTTAGATGATATTCAACCATCAAGTAGAAAATATCCATTTGTAGGTTTTAAACCTGAAAGAGAAGTTGGTAATGATATCTTAATGGTTAAAGATTTATCAAAAACAGTAGATGGTGTTAAAGTATTAGATAACGTGAATTTCATAGTAAATAAAGGTGATAAAATTGCTCTTATTGGTAATGAAATAGCCGTAACTACATTATTCAAAATATTATCTGGAGAAATGGAACCAGATAGCGGTGAATATAAATGGGGAATAACTATAACTAATGCTTACTTCCCAGCTGATAACTCAAAATACTTTGACGATTGCAATCTTTCTTTAGTAGATTGGCTTAGACAATATTCAGAGGAAAAATCTGAAAGCTATATCAGAGGATTCCTAGGCAGAATGTTATTCTCTGGTGAGGAAGCATTAAAAGAAGCCAATGTATTATCAGGAGGAGAAAAAGTTAGATGTATGTTGTCTAAAATGATGCTTTCTAATGCTAATGTATTAATGTTAGATCAACCTACGAATCACCTTGACCTTGAATCAATTACAGCTGTAAATAATGGTTTGAAAGATTATAATAGTAATATATTATTTGCTTCTCATGACCATCAGTTCGTTCAAACTATAGCAAATAGAATCATAGATATTAAGGATGATGGTTCTATAGTTGATAGAACTATGACATTTGATGAATACTTAGAATTTTCTAATTCTAATAAATAATAATTTAACCATATAAATTAAGATTATATGTAATATACTTATAATAAAAAGTTCAGCATTTCTATAAATTGCTGAACTTTTATATTTCTTTAATAAATTATTTTCCATTTAATTTGCTGAATAAGTTATAATCTCTAAATTAATCTTTTATCTTAGCATATCTTCTATTACTTCAAAAACATGATCTACAAGATTATCAGCATATGGTTTAATTAGTTCTTCTACTGAATTAAATGTATAACTATTATTGGTAATCTTAAACATGGAAATATCATTCATTGAATCGCCGACCGTATATAAGCTATCAACGCCTTTATTTTCATCTTCCAAAATCATCATAATTGCATTTCCCTTTGAACAATTCTTTGCAACTATATCTACAAATACTTGATTTCTAAAAGCTTCTATATACTCATCATATTCATTTATCAACTTTTCTCTTACCAATTCTGATTTTTCTATAGATTGAGATACATTAAACACACTCATAATTTGTGAATCTGATACGCTACTCAATGCTTCTTCTAATGTTACCCTATTAGAAAAATGATTAAAAAAATCAGCATCTACAGCTGAAACATCAACTAATTTATTTTCTATCATATAAGTATCATTTCCATCATCATAATATATTAAGGAATCTCCTATATCATAAAAATCGGCTATTATTCTATTTTGTATTTTATTCGGTATTGATTTCTCATGTATAATATTATTTCTGTTATCCATTATCACTCCACCATTACACATAACCAAGTAATCATACTCAAATGGATATTCCTTTAAAATACTATTTACTCCTTTTAAACTTCTTCCTGTTGAAATTATTATCTTATTTCCAAACGCTTTTAGTCGCCTCAATGCATCTAAATCCTTTTCTGAAATTTTGTTATCTCTAAATAGCGTTCCATCTAAATCACTCGCTAAAAATTTCATTAGTATCCCCCAGTTCCCTCGTTATTTTATTCAATTTGGTAATGATTATATATACTGCTCATAAAAAATTTCTCTCTATACACTCCCTATTTATATTTAATTATAAGTGTAAACTAGAACTAATTACATTTATCTAGAATCTAAAATATAAACTTCATATTTTAAATATATCTATTTATATCTATTCCTAATCCATTCAATGTAAACTTAATAGTACTCTCTATAATATCTTCTAAATTTATCTTCTCTATATGTATAGATTCATATATTGCAGATGAACATAGTGATCCAAAAAATTGGAATGCAATAAGTTCTACATCTCCTTTTTTAATTTCCCCAATTTCCATTGCAGTTCTTATATTAATTTCAATTTCATTTATGTACTTTCGTATCTTATGACGCAATTCATTTTGTCTATGCTCAGTCCCCCACAACTGGCTCATTACTATTTTAAAAAAATCTGTATATCCATATAAAAATGTTAATTGTATTCTACATATTTTTATTAATTTTTCAATAGGACCTATATTGATATTCTGAACTTCAATAACTTGATTTTGTAATATTTGCAATCCCTCCTCAACAATGAAATTAAATATTTCCTCTTTACTCTTGAAATGATAGTATAATGTCCCCTTTACAAGTCCAGCATTGGCAGCTATATCATCCATAGTAGCACCTCTATATCCAGATTCAGAAAATATTTTTATTGCAGATTTAAAAATCAAGTTCTTTGTTTTGTTCATAACATTTCTCCTCATTTTTCAATAATTACTTATGCCAATATTATCAATATATTATATCATTTAGTTCATTATTAAACCACAATTCTACATATTACTATTTATATCAAAAATGAAACTTTCACTACATATAATCTTACTTTTGAAATTTTGATTATCTGTGATAAAATTAATATTAAGGTAAAAAATAAACTATGTATGTTACACATAATTTATTCAATATATCAGTTTTTCTATATTATTTACTAAATGATTATTCTATAGATTTAACTAGATATATCTAATTAAAATAAGAAATGGAGGATACTTGTCATAACTGTAACATTATAAATCTTTAGAGCTGTTATCTCTAAATTATTTAATAAAGTTTTGACATTTGTATTTATGATTCAAGTATATAATAGAACTACAAAATCTTATGAAGAAGAACTTATCGCTGGAAAGAAATATATAGAATGGACCTATGAATCACCAGTTGGTAAAACAATTACTGAACTTATTGCAAAGAAAAAATTATTTTCTAAGTTATATGGGAAGTATTGTGATACAAAGCTAAGCAAATCCAAAATTTCACCATTTGTAGATAGCTTTAATATTGATATGGCTATGTCGAAGAAGAAAATTAATGAATTTAAATCTTTTAATGATTTCTTTACACGAGAATTAAATTTTGATGCTAGACCAATAAATTCAGATAATAATATATTAATTTCTCCAGGAGATGGAAGAATAACTGCCTATGAAGACATTGACTTAGATAATATAATTCAAATTAAGGGATTAACTTATAGTTTAAAAGAGTTAATTAATGATGATAATGTAGCTAGTAAATATAAAAATGGAATATGCGTTGTATTACGCTTATGCCCTACTGACTATCATAGATTTCACTTTATCGATTCTGGTATTCCATATGAAAATCATCCTATAAAAGGGCACTATTATTCTGTAAATCCAATAGCTTTAAAATCTGTTCCTAAACTTTTTTGTGAAAATAAAAGAGAATGGTCTTTATTTAAATCAGATAACTTTAAAGATGTACTTCATATAGAGGTTGGTGCTACATGTGTAGGTTCAATAATTCAAACTTATTCCCCTAGAGTTAGAGTAAATAAAGGTGACGAAAAAGGCTATTTTAAATTTGGAGGATCTACAACTATATTATTCTTTGAACAAGGATCTATAGAAATAGATGCTGATATTATAGAACAATCTAAATTAGGCTTTGAATGTAAAGTTATATTTGGTGAAAATATTGGTACTAAAGTTTTATAAAATAAAAAGAATGGGTTACCCATTCTTTTTATTTTGGCAGAGCGTGAAGGAATCGAACCCTCAATGTACCGTCCGTAGCGGTATGTTATATCCGTTTAACTAACGCTCCATATTCAATTTTTGCAACAAGTTTATCTTATCACAAGCGGTTATAATAATCAAGTTTATAATTTGATTATTCTCATAATTTTATAAATTTAATACTATTATTCAACTTAGTCCCATATACAATTTGGAATAAGTTATCTAAAAATTAGGTTTAATTTTTAGATAACTATCCTTGTTCATGATGATTTTTACAAATATATATCAGAAAACTCTACCTCAAGTACTTCCACTTTACTTTTAATATTTAAACATTTATCTCTATTATTTTCATCATCCTGTAATCTTTCTATTGGTAACTTAATTATAAATTCACAACCAGAATTCTCTTCACTTTTCAATTCGATACTACCATTATGAGCTTGAGTTAAATATCTAACTAGATCAAGACCTATCCCACTTCCCGAATTCTCAGATTTTTTATTTCTTGAAGATTGAACAAATCTATTAAAAATTGTATTTTGCTCTTCCTTTGGTATCCCAATTCCTTCATCCCTTACCGAAATAGTTAATTGATTTATACTTTTCCACGCATTTATATATATATTACTTCCCTTTGGCGAGAACTTTATTGCATTAGAAATTAAATTCATTATTATTCTATCTATTGCTTCTGGGTCTACTGCCATTATGCACTCTTCAACATTTGTATCAAAAACTAAAGAGATCTCCTTCTGCTTAGCATATTTATCTATTGAAGATATATTCCACTCTATTAAGTTAATTACATCTAAATTCTCTCTTTTAATACTATAATGATTTTTTTCTAATTTTGTTGTATCTATTAGATTGTTTACAAGTTTTAATATTTTATATGAATTTCTTTTTATAACATCCATGTGATCCTGGCATTTACCATACCTTTTAATATCTTTATAATCATCCTTGTAACATTGTAAAACACTTAAAATTATATTTAATGGTGATCTCAAATCATGTGAAATATTCAAAATAAAATCTTCTTGATTTTTCTTAGATTCTGATAAATTAATAAGTTTGCTAACTAATTCATCTTTCGATAACTTAATAAGGTCATTTCTATTCAATATATTTTCCCTATCAATCTGATTATCTTTCAAAATATTAACCTCAACCATTTTTAAATCCCCTTTTGTAATTTTTTTTACTTTTTTTACCATATACCCTTAATATATAATATCACATAACTTCCCGGCTAACAACCATATTAAATAAATTTGATATGATATTTCTAATTCCAAAAGATTATATAATTGTTCGTTTAAGTTTAATAATTGAATATTACAAATTTAGATAATAATTTGAGAAATTTATATATATATGCTTATATTACTAAGTATAGTTTCTTATTATTTCATCCTTTATATACTTTAATATCAATATTACATAGGTTAATGTTCCAACAATAAACATAGTATCAAAGCTTATATTAGGATTAGCTATTTCTAGTATTATTTGTATTATTAATGGCAATGTAGCCGCATATAAGGTTAAAGAATATAAAGCTATATATTTGACTACCATTCTTAAAAATACTGTGAAAAGCGCTGCAACAATTGATACAATTAAGGAATTCAATAATAAATTAAAAAGTATTATTGAAAAATATGCTACCGTTTGATCTACTAAAGATATTATATCTAAATTATAATTCTTATATTGAACAAATGCACTCTTTAAGCCTCCCAATAAGAAACTAAGGAATATTGCATATGAGATTGATCTTAATATTCCTTCTTTCGCATATTTAGAAAAAACCTTTATGTCATATATAGAAGTTATAAGCTTTATAAAAAAATTAGTTTTATTAGTCATTTTCCCCTCCAGATAAATATTGTCTACTTTCATAAGGCCTATTAAGTATATTAACACATATTAAAATTAGTTTAAACTTCAAGGTTTATTATTTACTTTTATTGTCAATATTATATAAATAAAAGAGGACTTTGTAATTAAATAAAAGATTAATCGGCAATATCTTATTCAAATTCACTCTAAATATATTAGTTACTTCATTAGGAGGCATTTATTTGAGCATAAATACATTTTATTATAAAAAGTTAAAAACTAAAAAATTACCTAAAAGAATTATATATGTGCTAGCTTTATTAATAGCATTATCTTCTAGCTGCTTTTATGAGTTATACCGTTATAATAAACTTTTAAATAACTTCAAATCAAATTTTGATAATTATAAATTTTCTGAAGCTAATAATTTATTGATAACTAAACAAAACTTTAATCCATTTAAATTATCTATGATTAGTCATGATGTATCCAAATATCTTAGAACTAAAATTAATACTTTATCAGATGAAATCCAAGATAAGAAAATTTCTTCTGAAGATGCCTTAATTCAGTTTAAGGAAATAAAACGTTATAATCTAGTGAATGATGATGATCTACATAATGCTTCTGATTCGATAGACTTAATTCAAGATTCTATTAAAAATTATAACTCTGGTATTAATTCTTTTAATAATGAACAATATTCAGAGGCCATTTCATTCTTTAAAAAAGTTTCTGCTTTAGATCTTAACTATACAGATTCACTTATATACCTAGATGAATCAAAAAGTAAACTAAAGGAGAATTTATTTGCTTACTGCGATAATTTAATTAGCAATGATTACTATAGCGAAGCTATGTCTAAAATTTCAGACAATAATGATCTTTTGGGTGATGACATAGATGTAAAAGAAAAGATAGCAGATATAAAAGAAAAACAACAAGAATACTTAGATAAAAATTCAGCTATTGCTGAAGCTTCATCGCGTGCCTTGACAACCAATATTACATCAAAAAATATTAATACATTAAATATAGAGAGTACAACACCTTATCTTATAAATGTAAACATTCAAGATCAAAAGACTTATGTTTATAAAGGAAAAGCTGATAAGTGGCAATTGGTTAAAGCATTCCCTTGTTCCACTGGAATAAGTGGAGAAGATACCCCTTCTGGATCATTTACTATTAAAGAGAGAGGTGATTGGTTCTTTTCAGAAGAATATAAGGAAGGCGGCAAATATTGGACTCAAATTACTGGAGACATTTTATTTCATTCAGTTCCATTTGCTAAAGACAAAACTACGGTTCTAGATTATACCATGAATAAACCTTCTTCTCATGGCTGTATTAGACTCTCTATAGATGATGCCAAATGGATTTTTACTAACATACCTAGAGAAAGTAAAGTTATAATAAAATAACTATTAAAAAAGCAAGAAGATAAATTTATTTTTGTCTTCTTGCTTTTCTTATTATTTTACTTAAACATATTTATATTATTCTAATTTCTTTTTCTAAATAAAATGAATATAAGTACTTATATTTAACCTTTTTACCTGTTAACTTAAATATTGCATCACTATAATAATCTAATTGTTTCCTATACTTCTCTTTAAATTCATCTTCATGACCTTCTATAATATAATCGGTTTTGTAATCTATAAGTATAATATCTCCCTTATATTCAAAGAAACAATCAATTATTCCTTGTAATCTTATCTTTTCATCCTTATATATATTATCAAGTGTTTTATCTACTTCTAAACTGCTTATCTCTGTATAAAAAGGTATTTCTCTATAAATCTTTTCTCCACTACAATTTAAATCAAGAATTTTTTTCCCTAAATCCGACCTAAAAAAGCTCAGTATCTTAGTAGGATTAATTACCTTTAATTCTTCGCTAAGCAAAAGCTCCTTTTCAAATAATTCGTGCAATTGTTCTTTAATTTCCTCCGTAGATGATACTCTATTAAAATCTATTTTTTTCATTACAAAATGAACTGCAGTACCCTTTTCTGAAGGAGTAAGACCTTTCTTCTCTTGAAGAAACTTAGGGACAACTTTTACCTTTTCTCTATATAATTGTTCAGTATCATCATCTTCTTCTGCATTCCTTCTCTTTAAATCTGAAACTGAAATATTACTTTTAATTGTTGTTGAAGCTTTAAATGGATATTTATATGATAATATTTTATCTACTTCTTCATATAAAGAATTATCATATGGTTTATTATTTAGTATTGTTAACTCATATCCTTCACCTTGTTCTAACACTTCTGTCTTTGTCTTATCAATTAAGTCGCCCTTATTCCAAAAACTAACTTTCCACCTAGAATCATCATCCTTTAATATTAAATTTTCAGTTCCAAAACTTTCTGATAAGACACTACCATCTCTATGTTGGCATAGTGACATACAAATCCAATCTAAATATGACTTTCCTTTTAAAACTTCCGAAGGGGATATACGATTATAATCTAAAGATGCTGATCCTAACCATTTTTCAGCTGATTTTTCAAGATTTCCTACTGCACCCGTCATAATCAACTTTTCCTTTGCCCTAGTACATGCTACGTACAGTATTCTCATTTCCTCCGATAATGTTTCAAATTTCATCTTTTTCTTTATTGATTCTTTAGCTAAAGTTCCTGTGCTAAACCTTTTTCCTATATCTATAAAGTCTGGCCCAAGTCCTAGTTCATCGTGATACAATATGCTTTTATTTAAATCCATAAGGTTAAAATTCTTTCCTAACCCGCATAAGAATACCACTGGAAACTCTAGCCCCTTACTTTTATGGATACTCATAATTCTTACTACATCCTCATTTTCACCTAATACTTGAGCACTTCCCATGTCACCTGAAGATTTTATAAGTTTATTTATAAAATTTATAAAATTAAATAATCCCTTAAAACTCGTTTTCTCAAATTGTCTTGCTCTTTGAAAAAGTATTTTTAAGTTTGCTTGCCTAAGCACTCCATTTGGCATAGCTCCAACATATCCATAATAAGCAGTATCCATATATAAATACCATATAAATTCATCAATTGCCATATAAATTGATTTATCTCTCCACTTGTCAACGGAATTAATAAAATACTTGCATTTAGCTATCAATACATCAGAATAAGATTCATTAATTGAATTATAAGCTTCTTCACTTATATATTTTATATTTTCATAAAAATAATTATCTTTATTTACAAGTCTAATATCACTTATTTCTTCTGCCGAAAATCCCATAATTGGAGATCTCATTACTGATATTACTGGAATGTCCTGCATTGGATTATCAACAACCTTTAAAAGAGAAATTATTGTTCTAATCTCAATTGATTCAAAATAACCAGATCCTGTATCTGCATACACTGGAATTCCTTCTGCACTTAACTCATCTAATAATGGCTCTGACCAGTTTTTAGTGGCTCTAAGTAGAATAACTATATCCCTATATTTTAATGGCCTATATTCACCAGATTCCTTATCTAAAACTTTAAAAATTTGTTCATCTTCACTTTTTGACATTAGTTCTTTAATTCTTTTCGCAACGATCCTACCTTCTAAAATAACATTATTTATTTCTTCCTGTTCCTCATTATCTTCTACAACCGTTTCATTATGGCTCTTATCAATTATATTAACTTCAATAGGGCCTCCAACAATTGTATCTTTGAATTTATTTTCCTTAAAGTCTGCGCCTAAATTTAAAGCTTCCTCATCTGTATATTCTAACTCTCCAACAACTTCAGACATTACTTCTTTAAAGATGTAATTTACTCCATCTATAATTTCTCTTCGACTTCTAAAATTTTTATATAATTGAATTTTTCTATTCGTTCCATTACTTGAATCATATGTATTATATTTTTCAATGAATAATTCAGGTTTTGCTTGTCTAAATCTATATATACTTTGCTTAACGTCCCCAACCATAAATACATTTGGATTATCATCATTCTTTCTGGATACTAGGTTTATTATTGTTTCTTGAACGTTATTTGAATCTTGATACTCATCAACAAGTACTTCATCGAAATATTCTTTAAAATTCATTGCAATACTTGATGGAATTATATTATTCTCATCATCATAATCACTTAATATTTTTAAACATAAATGCTCTAAATCATTAAAATCTAATATATTTCTTTCTCGTTTTCGTTTACTAAACCTAGCACTAAATTCTAAAACTAATTCTATCAATTTTTTTATGTAATGATGTGCCCCTTGAATATTCCTTAACATTTGCTGTGGATTTACTGAATATGCATTATTTAATAATTCAGATATTCCCTTTTTAACATCATCTCTAATCTTTTTTACAGTATTTTGAGACAACTCATCTGAAACCTTATCTTTTTTTATAGATTTTAATCTACTGAATTGTATTGATGATAATGAATTAAACATTTCCTCAAGTCCATTATCAGTAGATTCATAAGCATTCCTTATATAACTTAATTCCATTAATAAGTTATCCATATAAGGTTCTAATCCATCAGTTTTGCTAGTAACCTCAATGGCCTTTTCTAACATTTTAACATACCCATCTAACTCAATTTTTACGCTTTGAGCTAAAACTCTCACCCAATTAGTTCTATCCAATTCATCTAATTGTTTAATATTAAAAGACTCAGCACTATTAGCAAGCCATTTTTCAGGCCATGGACCTGACATTGTAAAGCTATATAAATCTAATACTAAATTTTTTAAATTATTATCATTTTTATAGCTACTAAATATCTCAACCAAATTAGTAAACTCAGTATCTTCTTCCTCGTATTTATCTTCGAAAAGTTCTTCAATAACTTCCGATTTAATTAGTATTCCCTCAGTCTGATCACCTATTCTAAATGATGGATCTAGATCAATCCTATGGTAATTATTTTTAATTACATCTAAGCAAAACGAATGCATTGTAGTGATATTAGCTCTATTTAACAGCGTTAATTGCCTCTGTAGATTTTTAGACCTAGGATTATTCTCTAATTCCTTTGATATCGCATCTGCTATCCTTTCCCTCATCTCAGCAGCTGCTGCATTAGTAAAAGTTACAACCAATAACTTATCTATATCAACTGGATTCTCTTCATTAGTAATTATTCTTATGATCCTCTCTACTAAAACAGCAGTTTTACCTGAACCCGCCGCCGCCGCAACTAGTAAATTACAATTTCTCGTTTCAATTGCACTTAACTGTTCATCAGTCCATTTTGTATTACCCATATATAAATCTCTCCTGTACTAATTAAAATCGCTTTAGCTGTAAGAAAACCTAATTAATTTTAATCAAAAATATATTAGATTCTTTTATAGTACTATACTTCCTCATTCTCAACTTTAATTAATTTATTAGAATTATCAATTTCTTTTTTTATATTATTCCATATATCATTTGTAGATTTGTTTATTATAATTTTGTATTTATTGTCTTTTATTTCTGTATCAAATTGGCATATTGATGAAAAATCACAGTATTCACAATGAGCAATGTTAGAATTCTTAGTCGGCTGAATTTTAATATCTCCACTTAGCATTTCTTCACATATCTCTATCATCTTCCTATTTACATATTCTCTAAGTATTCTAAACTCCTCTTCTGTTACAACATCACTAGTTGCCTTAAAACTTCCATCAGCCTTAAATGATGCTGGTATAACCAATGAATATCCTTCTATATCCTTATCCATAGCTTTTACAACCCTCGCATCTTTTAAGACTAATCCTTTCATCTTTAAAGCACTTAATACTTCTTCTTCTACTTCTTCATAAGTCATTTCTTTCTTGCTTTTTATTATAGGATCATCTATTTTAAAGTATAATATTGCTCCTGGCTTTACTTGTTTATCAAGTATATATTTCGAATTCTTTATAAGTGCATCTAAATAAACTAATAATTGCATTTGTAATCCATAATATAGTTCATTTAAATCAAATTTTTTCGCTCCAGTTTTATAATCTATAATTCTTATATAAGTTTCACCATCTAAATCTAATTTATCTATTCTATCAATTCTTCCTTGAAGATACACTTTTTCATTATCATTCAAATTTAATGTTATAGCTTCTCCCGAGCTATAACTTCCAAAATCAAATTCAGTTTTAAATACTTCAAATTCACCTTTTCCTATTTGACTTGCAATAACTGAAACAGATTTAGATATTACTCTTTTAAATCTTTGCGCTAAATATTTAAATTTCTTAGTACTATTTAATATAGAATTACTTTCATCCATTAATTTCTTATCAATAAGGTTAGATATTATCTCCTTACATTTTTCATTGCTTAAATCGGACCATAGTATTCCATCTTCTCTAACTTTATTAGTGAATGAATCAAGCATTTCGTGTACAAATGATCCTAAGTCTGGTGGTGTAAATTCATATACCTTTCTATTTTTAGCTTTTAGTCCATATTGAACAAAATAAGAAAAAGGGCATTCTGCATACTTTTCTAACTTTGAAACACTAAATACTAACTTTTCTAAGTCATTCTGATAAAGTTTTCTAAGTTTGTTTTTTGAAACTTTATCTCCAATGTTTGAGTAACTAAGCCCCTTGAATATATTCTTAACTTTATCTCTAAACTCACCATTATTTTTAAACCATTCATATATCTCAGACCAGTAAGGCTCTACATATTCTTTATCAAAATCTTTTCTCATAGAAATTATAAGTTCATTAAATGTTGGAATTGGTGCAATAATTTTGCCAAATTTATTTTCAAGAATTTTTAAATCATAAATTGCACTTTCTTCAATTAAATTAGGAAATATCTTTTTAATTCTAGATATTACTATAGATGGTCTTAATGATTTACCCTCAAAATCAGCCATCGGATATGAAAGCATTAAATATTCACTACTAATTGTTAATGCTATATATAGTAGATACTGTTCTTCAAAAACTTTATTTCTAGTTGTTGATGATAAATTTATTCCAACCTCACCTAATGTTGTTCTATCTCTATCAGATAATAGACCTTCCTCTTTCTTGGATGCCGGTAGAACTCCATCATTAATTCCTACTATGTAAAGAACTTTAACATCTCTGCCCTTTATTCTTGCTATATCTCCAATATTAACCTGATCTAATGCTACAGGTATAATTCCTATCTCTTCATTGGCGAAACCAGAACTCAATATTCTAAAAAACTCAGAATACTCTAATCTCTCTTCGCCTATAACATCGACCGCTTGATCTAGAATGTCTATAACTATACTTTCAACCTGACTATATTCCTTAACTTTATCTTCTAATCCTAATTCTTCAAAATTTTTAATCCATTCATTAATTCTGTCAAAAACTTTTACATCCACTAAAAACTCATAAATAGCTGAACATATATCTTTAACTTTATGTTTTCCATTTATTTTATTATGAAAAATCATCAATGGATATCTTATCTCTTCCATAATTTCAGCTATTAAAACTTTATCATCCGTCAATTCACTATTTCCTATAAACCATTTCTCATTTACTGTTTCTCTTGATGTCCATTTATAACCCTTTACCCCATACTCTAATATAAAGTTCTCTAGCCTATCTATATATGAATTATCTATGCCAGTTAAACCACTCTTTAAATATTTAAATACACTTTCATAAGACCAATTCTTAAGCAAAATTTCAAAAGCAGAACTTATAAGTACAATCAATGGATTACTTAGTAATTGAATCTTTTTATCTAAAAAGTATGGAATATTATAATCTTTAAATATTACTGATATTATTTTTTCATAATCGTCTATATTTCTACAAACTACAGATATATCTCTATATCTATAACCCTTTTCTCTCACCAAACTTGTAATACTTTTTGATACTCTTTCTATCTCGTCATAAATATTACTTGCTTTGTAAAGTGTTATTCTCTCAGGGGTCTTATCATATTCATTAAATGGGTAAGAAAAAAAATACTTTTCTATATGATCAAGTTCCAGATTATCTTTAAACCTATAAGGAATTGCATTATTTAAGTTAACTGGCTTATCATAGGCTATATTGTTTTCTTTCATTATCTTTAATATTTTATTTTCAGTACTCTTTATAATATTGAATACATCAGTTATATCTTCAGAGTTGTTGTTTAGAGATTTGTTATCAATACAAAAAGTTATATTAACTCTTCTGCATCTCTTGGCTAATACCTTTATAATATCTAGTTGTTGAGGTGTAAAGCTAGTAAATTCATCTATCCAGACTTCAGAATCTACATACGCGCTACTTTCTAATAACTTTTTATTTAGTAATGTTAACTGATCATCTCCATCAATGTAATTTTCATGCATTTTTAAGTTAAATGCTTCATAAATTATCATCAACTCTTTAATTTTTTGATATAATTCATTATCATTTATTTTCTCATCTATTGCTCTTATACTATCAATGCTAATATTATACTTTTTAAATTCCGAAATCACTTCTGATATAATTTCATTAAATCCTTGTTCTCTAGACATCCTATTAAAATAATCCAAAGACTCAATATTTTCATTTATAACTCTATGAATTAGCATATTCCTTCCAGATTCCTTAATAATCTCTTTAACTCTTCCACCATATTCTTCAAAAATATTATGAGCCATTTTCTTAAAACTCAGCACCTCTGTCCTAAAAAAAGCATGTTCTCCTATTTCATGTAATATTTTATTTTCGGTCGTAAATGTATATTGTTCTGGAACTAATAGAATTAACTTATTTAAATCTAATTTCTTATCAATATTATTTTTTATCTCGTCAATGCAAAATTTACTCTTGCCTGTTCCAGATCTTCCATAAACAAATCTTATACTCATACGTATTTTCCATCCTCACATTTTAAATATGAATTATATCTTTCTCTAATTATCCCCATAATTATAATATCTATATATTCTCTATCTATATAACTAGAATATCTTTTAATATACTCCTCTATAAACCCACATTTTTTATAACACTTTATAGCTCTTATATTATAACTAGCAACGTATAATTCTACTTTCATAGCATTCAGCTTCTTAAATAAATATCTTAGAAGAGTTTTTATAGAATCTGCCCCATAACTTCTTCCCCAATACTCGCTACCTATCGTTATACCAATGCAGTATGTCCTACTATAATATTCTTTCTCCTTGTACGTTACAAAACCAATTAAATTATCATCCTCATTCACTATACTTAAAGCTTTTCTTAAATCTACTTTATTATCCATGCTATCAATTATTATATTATACTTTTTAACTTTCTCTTCACTATGTAACTTGAATAATATACTTACATCTTCCTTTTTTAGTAATCTTAAATGTACTTTGCTGCCGCTTAGCATAATTCACCTTCTTATAATAATTAATTTATTTTATAATCAGACATATTAATTATAATATTTCAAGTTTATTTTCTCCATAAAATTAATTCAAAACAAAAAAAACATCTAACAATTTGTTAGATGTTTGGCGGAGGATCCGGGATTTGAACCCGGGCGCCAGTTACCCGACCTACGCCCTTAGCAGGGGCGCCTCTTCAGCCACTTGAGTAATCCTCCATGTGCCTTCTATTTTAATGGCGGAAAGATAGGGATTCGAACCCTAGGTACGCTTACACGCACGCCGGTTTTCAAGACCGGTGCCTTAAACCAACTCGACCATCTTTCCATGTCTCACAACAAATATGATTATATCAACTAATTTTATTTATGTCAACATATTTATTTCAATAAATTTAATTTTTTCATTTAGCTAAAATTAATTTTAGCTACGAGTTACAGAATATCAAATAATTTAGAATAGTAAATTATATTTATTGAGCATTTATATAAATTTTCAACAAATAAAAATATATGTTTTACTAAGACTAATTAATTATATTAAAAAACACCTAACAAATGTTAGATGCTTGGCGGAGGATCCGGGATTTGAACCCGGGCGCCAGTTACCCGACCTACGCCCTTAGCAGGGGCGCCTCTTCAGCCACTTGAGTAATCCTCCAAATAAATTTTATATTTTTAGACAAAAAAATGGCGGAAAGATAGGGATTCGAACCCTAGGTACGCTTACACGCACGCCGGTTTTCAAGACCGGTGCCTTAAACCAACTCGACCATCTTTCCACATCTAGTGACATATATCATTATATCAATTACTTATACTTATGTCAACTATTTTATAATATTTTATTAAAATAAATTATTATAATAAAATATTAGCTTATAGATTTAATGTTTAGCTATTATTTTATCTTCCGTGTACATATTATATCTACGCCAGTATTAAGTATATTCTTACAAATATTATCGCCAATATTAGTAGGAGTACTAACATAAATCCTACTAAGAACCTTTGAAAATTCTTTCCATAAGTGCTTCTCAACGCTTTTATTACTTTTTACTGATACAACTTTGTAATTGATATTACCTTTTACTCTAACTAAACTGGTAAAAACATCTTTATTAGGCATTACTAATTACTCCAATCTAAATTTCATTAAACTCCTTAATTCTTCCAACTAAAATTTGTGAATCCATAGAATCATCTACTATATCTAAAACACTTTTATCCATCTCTCTTGCCAATATCTTTATTATCTTTATATTGCAACTTGAACCATTGCAGTTTCCAAGACCTATCCCTGTACGCCTTTTCACTCCCTCTACTGTTCTTGCACCTAAAGGTCTTCTTATTGAATCAATAATCTCTCCCTCAGAAATATTATTGCAATTACAAATAATATTGCCATAACGCTTATCAAGAGAAATTATTCTATTTATTTGATCTTTAGTCATCTCTCTAAATATATATGTCTCTCTCTTTTTATCAATATAATCCTTTTTCTTCGTTATATTCATACTTACTTTAACTTTCTTTTCAATATCCTGAGCAATTGCTGGTGCAACTGATATTTTAGCATAATGATTTCCTACAACCTTTATATAACCGGCCTCCAAATTACTATCATCTATTAACATATCATTTTCGCTGTATACTTCTGTAAATATATTAACTATTGACTCTTTTTTTATATTTTTCAATATTCTTTCTGGCAATTCTAATTTAGCGCTAAAATTATCACTGATCTTAATTCCAATTAAATTTTCATTTTCGGATATTGGCACCTTTATCATGGAATTTTCTTCATCTATATCTTCAATAATAATTTTCTTTAAGTTATCGCCTATACTTTTCTTAACTATTATACACTTAACTTTTTTATTTTTCATTTCGCTTGTTACATTACCACACATATCATTAAAGGATTCATTTGGAATTGTATTAATAACTAGTTTACAAGTAAACTTATTTTTATTCGTAGTTACTCTGAATCCCTTAGAAATAGTCTTAATATCTATAACCTCTTCTTCTAATCTAAAATTCACTCCATTATCTACAGCTATTTCTGCATATGAAACAGCTAGGTTATATGGTGATATTATTGAAGTATTCTCAGAATAGATAGCTTTATTTGCCTTTAAATTTAAACTTGGTTCCACATTATAAAGTTCATCACTATCTATTATGCGAACTCCATCTATTCCTCGCTCCATAGAATCACTGTACACTTTATTTAATAGTTCACCACTCTCATCTAAGAAAAGCCTTAATGAACCAATCTTATTATATCTAACATTGACCTTTTTACAATGCTTCCTTATTATATCAATACCTCTTTTCTCCAAGAGAGCCATTTTACTACTACTTGATTCTGAACCATCATAAACTACAGCTGTATTTGCAAATGAAATATCGTTTGCAACATCATATCCCTTTTCAATTAACGCTATATTTATATTATATTTTGAAAGTTCATAGGCAACTGCACATCCAATTATCCCACCGCCTAAAATTAATACATCATAATCCATTACTAGTCCTCCAAATCTGAAACTATAAAGTTGTTCTTTTTCAATTCCAATATAATTAAATCAATATCATCTTGAGTTTCAGCTGCTATTGTGTGAAGATGAACTCCATTAGTTAATGCAGATAGTAATTTTGCTTTTTGTTCCTTATATTTTTCAATAAATTTATTTAACTCATTATAATTCTTAATCATAAGCATGCCTTTTATTTCTCCATACAATGGATGCTCCACTACTACATCTTCAATCATTCCACCATATTTGATTACTATACTTAATTCCTCAATCATCTCATCTTCAGTATGAATTACTGCAATAATTGCTTTAGCTTTATTATTATTTGCATTAATTATATATCCATCTGGAGTTGCTATTATATTTTTACCTTTAGCTCTAAGAATTGCTATATCTTTTACTATAACCTGTCTAGTTACAGAATATCTTTTTGCTATAAAGCTGCCTTTCAAAGGCTCATTACTTTCTAGAAGTAATTTAATTATATCCTCTCTTCTCTCAATAGAATTCATATTTCCCTCCTATTTTAATTGCAATCATCAGATATACTTAATACTTTTAAATATATATTTTTCGAGTCAATATCACTTTTATTATGATGATACTTGATAGAATTTATTACGTCTAAGCATTCATCATTATTAATACTCTCAATCAGTCTTGCTCCAACTTCCGGATGATTATAATAACTTATTATTTTCTTATTTTTATTATACTTCAAAAATTTCCCGCGAGTAATACTATTTAAAAAAACAATAATGCCTTTATAAAATATATTTAATTTAGATTCTAATTTTCCTATGTCATGCAATAATGCACACCTAGCCATCCTTTTTTTATCGATATCAACTATATTATTATCCTCTATATATTTTATAGCCGTTCTACAGACTCTTATTGAATGTTGCCGCTCTGATTTAGTAAGTTTCATAAATAAATTCAACTCAGAAATACTAAGATACATCTTTAGTATTTCCATATCTTCCTTAACGAATATAGATTCTATTGCCCAATAAAATTGTTTTATTCTATATGAAAACATTCTTATCTCCTATGCTTATTCATACTGAACATAATTAAATAATTAAATAATTGTATAATAAAAGAAGTTATGAATTAATTCATAACTTCTTAATGGTGGAGATAAAGAGATTCGAACTCTTGACCCCCTGCGTGCAAGGCAGGTGCTCTCCCAACTGAGCTATACCCCCATGGTGGACCTTCAGGGACTCGAACCCTAGACCTACCGGTTATGAGCCGGTTGCTCTAACCAACTGAGCTAAAGATCCCTTTTAAATTTTACCTGGCGACTTCCTACTCTCCCACACAGTCTCCCATGCAGTACCATCAGCGTAATAGACCTTAACTTTCCTGTTCGGAATGGGAAGGAGTGTTACCTCTATGCCATCATCACCAGATCATTACAAATAATATTATACTTTGGAACATATCTTATGTCAAGTATTTTTTATATTATTCTTTCAAAATTGCACACAGTTTCTTTAATGTATTTACAACTTGACTATATTGGTCAAGCCCTCGACCTATTAGTATCAGTCAGCTAAATATGTTGCCATACTTACACCTCTGACCTATCAACCTTGTAGTCTTCAAGGGGTCTTACTAGCTTATGCTATGGGAAATCTCATCTTGAGGTGGGCTTCACACTTAGATGCTTTCAGCGTTTATCCCTTCCCGACTTAGCTACCCAGCTATGCTTCTGGCGAAACAACTGGTACACCATAGGTCAGTCCATCCCGGTCCTCTCGTACTAAGGACAGCTCCTCTCAAATTTCCTACGCCCGCGACGGATAGGGACCGAACTGTCTCACGACGTTCTGAACCCAGCTCGCGTGCCGCTTTAATGGGCGAACAGCCCAACCCTTGGGACCTACTTCAGCCCCAGGATGCGACGAGCCGACATCGAGGTGCCAAACCTCCCCGTCGATGTGAACTCTTGGGGGAGATCAGCCTGTTATCCCCGAGGTAGCTTTTATCCGTTGAGCGATGGCCCTCCCACGAGGTACCACCGGATCACTAAGCCCGACTTTCGTCCCTGCTCCACTTGTAGGTGTCGCAGTCAGGCTCCCTTCTGCCTTTACACTCTTCGAACGATTTCCGACCGTTCTGAGGGAACCTTTGGGCGCCTCCGTTACATTTTAGGAGGCGACCGCCCCAGTCAAACTGCCCACCTAACAATGTCCTGTCACCAGTTTCATGGCATCCAGTTAGAACTTCAATACTATCAGGGTGGTATCCCAACAACGACTCCACCAAGGCTGACGCCCTAGTTTCCAAGTCTCCCACCTATCCTGTACAGACAATACCGAAATTCAATGCTAAGCTACAGTAAAGCTCTACGGGGTCTTTCCGTCCAATCGCGGGTAGCGAGCATCTTCACTCGCACTACAACTTCGCCGGATTTGCAGTTGAGACAGTGCACAAGTCATTACGCCATTCGTGCGGGTCAGAACTTACCTGACAAGGAATTTCGCTACCTTAGGACCGTTATAGTTACGGCCGCCGTTTACTGGGGCTTAAGTTCACACCTTCGCGTTACCACTAAGTGTTCCCCTTAACCTTCCAGCACCGGGCAGGCGTCAGCCCCTATACATCAGCTTTCGCTTTAGCAGAGACCTGTGTTTTTGTTAAACAGTTGCTTGTGCCTATTCTCTGCGGCCTGATTTCTCAGGCACCCCTTCTCCCGAAGTTACGGGGTCAATTTGCCTAGTTCCTTAACTGCAATTCTTCCGTCGGCCTTAGGATTCTCTCCTCATCTACCTGTGTCGGTTTGCGGTACGGGCACTACTTCTCTCTCTAGATGCTTTTCTTGGAAGCATGGAATCAGATACTTCGGTTCCGTAGAACCTTCCCCATCACGCCTCAGAATTGTTGGAACGGATTTGCCAATCCCAACTCCCTAAACGCTTAGACTAGCATCCAATAGCTAGCACATCCTATCCTTCTCCGTCACACCATCGATAATAACGATTATAGTGGTATTGGAATATCAACCAATTGTCCATCGACTACGCCTTTCGGCCTCGCCTTAGGTCCCGACTAACCCTGAGAAGACAAACTTTACTCAGGAAACCTTAGATATTCGGCCTGTAGGATTCTCGCCTACATCTCGCTACTAATGCCAACATTCTCACTCGTAATCAGTCCACCGCTCCTTACGGTACGACTTCAGCCCGATTACGACGCTCCTCTACCGCTCACGTTAAACGTGAACCCGTAGCTTCGGTGGTAAGTTTGAGCCCCGGACATTTTCGGCGCAGGATCTCTTGACTAGTGAGCTATTACGCACTCTTTTAATGAGTGGCTGCTTCTAAGCCAACATCCTAGTTGTCTTAGAAATCCCACATCCTTTTCCACTTAACTTACACTTTGGGACCTTAGCTGACGATCTGGGCTGTTTCCCTTTTGACCATGGAACTTATCTTTCATAGTCTGACTGCCGGACTGATAGTATGTGGCATTCGGAGTTTGATAAGGTTCGGTAAGCGCTATGCCCCCTAGCCTATTCAGTGCTCTACCTCCACTACTCACATTTTCCGACGCTAGCCCTAAAGCTATTTCGAGGAGAACCAGCTATATCCGAGTTCGATTGGAATTTCTCCG